>PHBN01000446.1 GCA_002840635.1 Deltaproteobacteria bacterium HGW-Deltaproteobacteria-1 | reverse complement strand
AAACATGGAACTGTGCTCCATTGAACCGGAACTGAATCTGTATAATCAAAACTGGCCAATCTGGACTTACCAGGTTCAGCTGCCGCCGGCAAAATTTGTTTTTGATGATGAAGGCCGACGCGGTGAAGCCATTGATTCTCTGGTCAGCGGTGGATGCATCATTGCCGGTGCCCATGTAAAGCGCTCCGTCATCTTTTTTGCTACGCGCATTGAAACCTGCAGCCTGGTTAAGGACAGTGTAGTGCTGCCTGGAGTTTATATTGGGAGGAACTGCCGCATAAACCGCGCCATTATCGACAAGGGAACCCGCATTCCCGACAATACTGTTATTGGCGAAAACCCGGATGAAGATGTCAAGCGATTCCACATCAGCGAGCAGGGCATCGTTCTGGTGACACCGGAGATGATGGGACAGAACATAATGTATGACGGAACACCGATCTTATGATTTAGAGTCATAAAGGGTCCGGATGTGTTGTGACCTGTACTTGATTTAACAGACAATGTCCGGTGAAATCTTTCCTTGACTGCACCTGTCTGCAAATTTTCAATCAACCACCTAGCAGCAGGTTGTCGAGGGATGAAATTAACGTTATTATATCGCAGCAAGCTATGGAGAATTAATGCTCGCACCGCTTGAGCGGGATTAAATGTTTACGGATTATCATTCTTCATAACAGCATGCTGCCGTTTAAGTTCATCTCGTATGGCCACACCGATTTTTTCCATTATATAGGGCTTCTTTACATAAGCGCCTGCCCCCCGTTGTTGTGCCTCTCTGACTTGATCCGTCTCTGAAAAACCGCTGACAATTACAGCCTTCTGTTTCGGGTTGAGCTCCAGAACTTTCCGGTAGGTCTCCATACCGTCAATGCCCGGTGGCATGATCATATCTAAAAGAAGAAGGTCTGCCTTGTTTTCCCTGAGGTATTCAACTGCCTCTTCCCCGCTGGAAACTGCGTGAACTTTATATCCAAGTTTTTGAAGCAAACCGGAGGCGACGTCCCTTTGATCAGCCATGTCATCAACGATCAATATCGATTCCCCGTTACCCATGTAATTTTCTATCGGGTACATATGCTCCGTTGCGATCACTTCTTCACGTGTTACAGGAAAGTAGAGCGTAAAGGTTGTACCTTTGCCAACTTCAGTCTGCAAATTAATATACCCGTTGTGATCTTTTACCGTTCCCCAGACAATGGGCAACCCCAATCCAGTTCCGCTTCTTCTCATGGTTTTTTTTGTATAAAACGGTTCAAATATCATCTCTATGTTCCCGTCAGGAATCCCCGTCCCTGTATCGGATACACTCAGGATGGCATAATCACCCTGATGA
>PHBN01000101.1:32612-34125 GCA_002840635.1 Deltaproteobacteria bacterium HGW-Deltaproteobacteria-1 | reverse complement strand
GGCTGTGTTAAGAAGTCGTGCGCTCTTCTTGTATTGCGCCTCGTTCTGGAATGTCTTTTTACTGGATTTGGCATGGCAAATTATCCTCTTTTTATCATTAATGTTTAACTTTAAGATTTTTCAGCACAGCCAGACGGTCATCCACGACATCCGAATGGCAATTGCATGACCCCGTATTCAAATTGTTACCGCAACGCGGGCACAATCCTTTACAATCGTCGGTGCAGAGAATCTTCATCGGCACCTGCAGCACGATCTGTTCGCAGATAATCGGCGTCAGATCAATAAAATCACCGCGATAATAGCATGTTTCAAGTTCCTGAACTGTGAGTTCCAGGTTTTCCTCAGTTTCCTCTTTTGCCGGAACCAGGGTGTAGGTAAAATCCCCACCTATCGGAATCGTCGCCAATTCAAGGCAGCGACTGCACTCCTGGGTGATTTGCGCGGCCAGTTCCCCCCGGATATAAATGGTATCGCCTGAACGGGTAACCAGACAGTTAATATCCGCCCTGACAAGTGAAAACTCGGGCAGTTCATCTGCAGAAAAGCACTCTTTGAACCACGCGGCATCTTCTGAAAAAGCCAACCGCAACCCTTCTTCGGGAAGAATCGTCAGATTAATTTTCAAAGAATCAGACATGGAACTACTCTAACTGCCTTCTAATAAAAATTAGCCAATCGCATTAAGCTGGTGAGTTAATGATAAATTTGTTTTGTTGTCAAGAACAATTTGATCAATTAAAGGTAAAAGAATCTTGACAAAAAGCGAACCGCGATCCTATAAAAGCGCAAAAATTAAGGGAAACGACATGCCTGACAAAATTCGTACTCGATTTGCACCCTCTCCCACCGGTTACCTGCACATCGGGGGAGCGAGAACCGCTCTTTTTAACTGGCTTTTTTCCCGTCATAACGGCGGGGAATTTGTATTAAGAATTGAAGACACGGATCAACAGCGATCCACTGACGAATCCACAAAAGCAATCCTGGATGCCATGGCCTGGATGGGCCTGAACTGGGACGAGGGGCCTCATTTTCAAGCTCAACGAGTTGATCTCCATAGAGAAATGGTGCAGAAGCTGATTCATGAAGGCAAAGCCTACTACTGCACCTGTACACCGGAGGAACTTGAAGCAAAAAGAAAAGAGGCGATGAAGACAGGGAAAAAACCAAAATACGACGGTACATGCCGCGATAAGGGTTTAAAGAAAACCCCCGGCAGCGTTGTACGGTTTCGCGGCGTACAAACCGGTGTTACAATTGTCGAAGACCTCATCAAGGGCAATATCAGCTTTAATAATGATGAGTTGGACGATTTGATCATCGAACGTGGTGACGGCTACCCCACTTATAATTTTGCTGTCGTCATCGATGACGCCCTCATGAACATCACGCATGTCATTCGTGGCGACGACCACGTAAACAACACCCCGCGCCAGATTTTAATGTATCAGGCCCTTGGTTTTGATGTTCCTCAATTTGCCCATGTACCGATGATTCTGGGAGCGGACAA
>PHBN01000101.1:0-32424 GCA_002840635.1 Deltaproteobacteria bacterium HGW-Deltaproteobacteria-1 | reverse complement strand
CCAGACGGCGGATTTCTATTTTGCCGCTCAGATCCAGTATGAAGAGCAGGCTGCCCAAAAGTTCCTGGTGCCTGAAGTGGCTGAACATCTTAAAGCGATAGCTGCCATGATTCCAACTGTGCAAAACTTCAGCAAAGAAGGCATTGAAGCGTTCCTGAAAAACTTTATTGAAGAGCAGAAAATCAAATTCAAGGCAATAGCCCAGCCGCTGCGAGTGGCACTGACCGGTAAAACCGTCAGTCCGGGCATTGACGAAATCATGGTCACTCTGGGCAGGGAACGGGTACTGCAAAGAATCAACGACGCTGTTGCCTATATTGATCAGCAGAATCAATAGGCGCGTTCCGAGAGTTGCAGGTCATGCAAACCGCATCAATTTCATCTTGACTTTTTAAGTCGAATTGAATAGATACTGCCCCTCGACTTTACCGCCCTCAGGGGATCGATAAGTCACAGAACCCAGGATTCCAGCTTCCGTGCCATAAATTATAATCCTGGTCTTCAACCAAAATGGTCCCATCGTCTAGTGGTTAGGACGCTGGCCTCTCACGCCGGAAACCGGGGTTCAAGTCCCCGTGGGACTACCATTATAAAATCAAATACTTCGAGATAATTTTCAGTGTCCTATCTGGTTTTTTTAAAATCATCCCCCCCTCTATCCCCAACAGGCAGACAAAAAAAACAGCCGGGGAATGCACCAATACTACATTACCATCTGAATCAGGTTGGGTCCTTGCTCATTGAGTGCCCTGCCAAGCTCTCTCGCAAGATCCTCCGCAGTGGTTACCTGAACGGACGGCACACCCATTCCCTTGCCTAGATTCACCCAGTCAATGCCTGCAAGGTCGGTGAGATGGGATGCACACTTGCCTGGTGAAACTCCTAGCCGGCCATATTCGAACTTCAGGATATCATAGCTCCGGTTGGAGCAGATGAGCGTGGTGACATTCAACCCTTCCTTTGCCTCTGTCCATAACGCCTGCAGGGTATACATGCCTGCGCCGTCCGCTTGGAAGTTGATCACACGCCTGTCAGGGCAGGCGATGGCGGCGCCCACTGCACATGGCGCGCCCTGGCCAAGCGATCCTCCCGTGAGCGTAAGCAGACTGAAAGGAGGAACTCCGGACGTGATGGAATAATAAATAAGGCCGGTTGTGATTGCCTCATCAACTACAATTGCTCCCTCAGGCTGAAGAGCTGCTATGACCGAGCAAATCGTTCCAGAGTTGAGAGCGCCTGAAGGGATTACAGGCCTTTTTAGCGGGGGAAATATCCCCGGATCAAGAATTTTTGGCGCATCAAGCGCATCTGCGAGGACATTCAGGACTTCCATCAAATCTTGATCATGCTTGGAAAGATGAATCTTCCTCTGCTCTTCTTTTAATAAGTTTGCAGGAATACCTTCATACCCGAAGAAGGATACAGGCTCTTTGGCTCCGATAAAGACAAACGCCTCGTACTTCGACAACATGTCTATGGCCATCTCCGGAAGGTAGGGTACACGGCTTATGTCAGGCAGCCCGGCACCCCGCTCGATATGTGCCGGAAAATTCTCGGCAATGAGATCACAGCCACATGCCTGCTTTATCCTTGCAGCAGCCATTAACTCTTTTCTTCCTATAAAGTTGTTACCAAGAACAAGGGCAGCCTTTTTGCCTCCTCTCAACAAGGATGCCGCTGACTTGACTGCATCCTTGCTGATGGATTGTTTCTCCTGCTTCCGAGGAATAACCGTGCCATCCCCGCACTTCTTTGTCTGTAGATCAAACGGAACGATAAGGGTTGCAATCTGCCCTGTTTTCGAGGCCTCAACTGCATCTGCCATATCCTGACCGAGGAGATCGGAAGAGTAACAGGTACGGTACCATCCGGAAACCGTCTTCGCCAAAGATTCGATATCCATGGCCAGGGGCGGGTCGAATTCACGATGCCAGGTGGAATGCTCACCCACCACGGTTATAATCCTACTGTGTGCCCTCCTGGCATTATGCAAATTCGCAATCCCATTTGCAAGACCTGGCCCCAGATGGAGAAGCACCATGGCAGGCTTTTGGAGCATCCTTGCATAACCATCCGCAGCCCCGGTACACACACCTTCAAAAAGCCCCAGTACCGGCCGTATGCCTCCCACCGTATCCAGGGCAACCGCAAGTGGCAGCTCGGTCGTACCCGGATTGGCAAAACATACCTCCACCCCTGAGTCCTTTGCAGCTTTAATAATACATTCTGCTCCGTTCATTGCGTCCTCCATAATTGATTTCGGACTTCCAGTATTTGGATTGTGAATCCTGAGACTTACTGCATTAACAAGAGGGATGTACCTCTTTTAAAGTGCACCATACTAATTCTGAAATGATTCAATTAACCAGTGATTCCGGATCCTCCCCTTTGAGCACCCGGGCGATGTTTGCTACAGCCATATTGATGATCCTCCCGGCTGCTTCATCTGTCACACCTGCTACATGGGGAGAGAAGAGCAATCTTTCGCTTTCCACACCCAACAGCGGGTTATCCATAGATACAGGCTCTTCTGAGAAGACATCGATTCCTGAACCGGCAATCTTTCCCTTCATGATCGCCTCGGCAAGGGCCTTTTCGTCCACAAGCTCACCCCGGGCCACATTGATGAGGTAGGCACCATGCTTCATGGAATTGAGGGCATCTTCATCTATCATATTGCGGGTTGCATCCGTAAGGGGTGCATGAAGACTAATGATGTCGGACTGACTCAAGATGGTCTCCATCTCAGCGTATTCAACCCCCAGCTCTTGTTCAACAGATGGCCCCAGTCTATGAGTGTCATAGTATATGATCCGGCTCAACTGAAAAGGGTTCAGCCTTTCAGCAACTGCCTGCCCTATGCGTCCAAACCCCACGATACCCCATACCTTCCCTTTAATCTCCGCAGGTTTTATGCTCATCTGCTCCCATCCGCCCAATTTTGTGCTTTTATGAGCATGGAACATGTTTTTGAGAAGACAAAGTCCCCAGGCGATCGTATGTTCGGCCACGCTGATAGTATTGGCACCTGCGGTATTAGCCACTTTGATGCCCCTTGCCGTACATGCCTCCACATCTATGTGCTGGTAGCCCACGCTGGGCTGCTGGATGAACTTCAGATTTCGTGCTGCAGATACAATATCTGCGGTGATCTTCTGCTTGAAGGTGTAATCGCCCAGCACCACATCAGCCGCCGAAAAGGTTTTCTTGACATCCTCCGCTGACATGTCATGACCGGAGATGACCTCGAAATCAGGTACATCAGGAGTCTGCCTTATAAGATACTTCACGATCTCAACCGATAGCGGGGACAGCGAAAGCACCATCTTGGCCATATTATGCCTCCTTCTTTTCCCTATGATTTGAATATCATCATATCACATGGCACTTTTCCTCAAAAGGCTAATTAGGCATGGCAGGACTATAAAATAATTGACTATCTCAATAGCTCGGATTAAATAATTTCAAGAGGACGGACTTGACTTGACAACCGTTATGATAGAAGGGTGATCAGCATTTTATTCATAAGACCATTTTGCAGTAACGGGCTTGGGTGAAGAGATTGTAAAGGAGGGATGATGGGCATACATACATATAAAGCGGCTTCGGTTTTGAAGGAAACGGGAATGATGGTGGAAAGTAATGTGAGGGGATTCAAAGTCATCGCTGATGAACCCAAGGCTCTGGGCGGAACCAATATGGGCATAAGCCCCGTGGAAGGCCTTTTGTGCGCGTTGGGTGCATGCCAGTGCATGACGGCCCGGTTTTTTGCCATGCTTCTCAAGATTGATCTTACCCAGTACCAAGTGGATATTGAGGGAGATGTCGATGCCAGGGGCTTTCTCAATGCGGATTCGGGCATCCGTCCCGGCTTTCAGGAAATCCGATTAACTGTCCATGTCAAGGCCAATGCCCCTGCGGAGAAGATTGCAGAACTGCTGGCTCTGGTGGAAAGCCGCTGTCCTGTCGGCGAGACTGTCTTCAATGGCGTGCCCGTTGTTGTTCGGCATATCCAATAACGAAGATTGATAATGAACGGAACCCCGCTCAACCTTCATTGAGAAAAAATCGCATTGTCCGCTATATTAAAAGAACAGATCTGAGTTCTTACCAGGTTGAGGGCTACTCTTCAAAATGTGCGAAAGAATATTATACGTTATTTTGAATTCATTACATCCTTGGCGCCATCATGTGAAGATAATCTGTCCTCCAGAAGTTATCATGTAAAAATAATCTGTCCCCCTGCGGCAAGCTCATAGAAATCACCTACTGTGATGATCCCTTGCACCTCGTCCATAAAGTCTTCTCTCTTGAGTCCGAACATATCGACGCTGGCCTTGCAGGCATAGAGTTTTCCCCCGGCACAGTGGCAACCTTGATCTTTTTGACTTTCTTCTTCGTAATCGCATCCATTCCAAAGAAGGTAAAAAAGAGGTTTACCGCGATCCCTTCCATACGGGCACCGTTGGCCATAATCAGGGCCGGATAGATTCCTTCAAGAGATCCTTTGGAACAGATAATCGATACTTTCTTTATTTTTTCGTCAGCCATAATATTCTCCTTGTTATACGCAGCTGGTGGGTTTGGGAAGCCCGGCGATGCGGGCGGCCTTTTTGAGTGGTCCCTCCGGGAACAGGTCATACAAGTCCTTGGTGGCAATGCCGCCGGTCTTGTTGATCCGCCGCATGGAGGCCAGAACACCGGCCGCGGCAAAATCTTTTTTCAAAAAGTCGATGACCTTCCAGTGCGCATCCGTCAGTGTAATACCCTCTTCCGCTGCGATGGCCTGCGCCACCTCCCGTGTCCATTGAGCCGGATCGGTGAGATACCCTTCTTCCGTTACATTAACCGTTTTTCCTGCAATTTCTTTTGTAGCCATATGACCTCCTTTGTGAAATCGGATTCCCGATAAGTTCTTGTTTTTATGCGGTTTGTGGAATAATCTTCCCCATTCTGCCCATCTTTGAAGCAATGCCGGGTACAGGGATGCCTTTAAGTAATATATTCCAATAGACAAATTTCATGGACATCTTACCCAGATGGGCAAAGATGTTGTCTTTGGCTTTTGCCTGCAGGGTGTGTTTGTCCGTTGGCACATAGTTGAGATCGTCACCCAGACCGGAACGGGCCATGAGCGCGTCACCCATGTTGGTCGGCGTGGTAATTAACAGATCATAGTCCACTGTGCCTTTATCATAACTCACGAGTTTGCCGTACTCGACACGTTCGGTTCCAAAATCCGTGACCAGGTTGATGCCGCGCTCTTTCAGCAAGTGTCCCATAACCTTTGCCGTGGCCGGTTTGCTGAAGGCACCCGCCATGGGCGTAACAAAATCAATCGCCACATCTTTGCGCATTCCTTTATTTGTGAAAAACCAGTCGATCATGAAGGCTATTTCCAAAGGTGCTACCGGGCATTTTATAGGCATCTCCACCACATGAATTGCTATTTTGCCGCCTTTGAAACCAGGTAATTTTTTACTCAGGGCGTCGGCTCCGTCAGCCGTATAGATGTCAAAGATGTTTTCGCGCCAGCCGTTTTCCACCATGCCCTGCGTTTCTTCGGGATGGATATTGGTGCCGGTGGCAATAATCAGGATGTCATAGGCAATTTCACGGCCATCCTTAAGCTTGACCCGGTTCTGTTCAGCGATGATCTGATCAGCTTGGGCCAGCAGATATTCAACTCCAGCCGGTATATACTTTGCACCCTTCCGGATGACATCCTGCTTGGTATAGATTCCGAACGGGATGAAGAGATACCCGGGCTGGTAGTAGTGATTCTCATCCTTGTCCAGAATCGTGATGCTCCACTCTTTACGATTCAACTTGCGCGACAGATGGACTGCCATCATGGTCCCTGCTGTTCCCGCTCCAATGATCAGGATTTTTTTCATCATCAATCTCCCTGTTTTATCGACTTTTCATAATTGCACTGCGCTAAACGTCAATCTGTCTCTTTCGATCGGTGCGACAGATAAACTCTGCCGCACCGATTTCGTTTTTTAGAAAGTATAGGATAGACCCATATCGACTGCAAACTGAGACATTTGTGTGTCATAGGAGTAGATGCCCTGCATCAAATTGGAGCCGCTGAGCTTTGCTGCGGGTGAATACATCCCTCCAATGTTGAGCGTCAGCTGTTTGGTGAAGTTAATTCCCACGCCTGCAGTAATGTGATGTTCGGAAACGGCTGGAAAGGCAATATTTTCGAATGCGCGGATGCTGTTAAGAGGCATTCTACCATAATTATAGCCTGCCCGCAAGGTCACCAGGGGATGCACCTGATACTGGACACCGACCTTGTAGACCAACTGGTCACGCCAATCCATGTTCCACGGCATAGCACCACTGATGTTGGCGGAGTACTTCGGCAGATCTGCCCCATTGGTTTCTGACCATCGAATCCATTGAACGTCTAAGCCAATCGCCAGGTTTGTAATAGGTTTGATGCCAAGACCGAGTGTTACTGATTGTGGTTGATCAAAATCCAGTTTGTCCCGGCCGCCAATCGTGTTGAACTCATAATCCTGAAAAAAGCTTTTCGTCTCGTAGGCCAAACCTATTTGTATCTGTTCTATTGGTTTTACCAGTACGCCGACTGTTGCGCCAAGACCAAAGGAGGATGCAGTCGGATGCGACAACTGACCCATTGCGTTGGCGACATTATATTCCATGGCTGCGTACATGACGTTGATGCCGGCACCGACGGATACATAGTCGTTAATTTTATAGGATAAAGCCGGAACAAAACGCATCTGGGAATAGGACGTGTAAGTGGTGCTGCCGTAAAGATCGGCACGATAGTCAACACCCATGCCGGCTACCCCGTATGCTCCTATGCCTACTCTAAATCGTTCCCCAAGGGGAATGATCAGCCCGAAGGCGGGGATAGGCGATGCTCCCCGGTCAGAGTCAATGGTTATTCCACTGGCTCCACCGATTGCTTTATACTCAACGTTAGGCTTAAAGTATGTGGCGCCAAAGTCTATCCTGCCCGGCAAGACACTCATGCCGGACGGGTTCGTCAGGATCGACGCAGCGTCCAGCGGCAACCCTACACTCACTCCACCCATAGAGTTTTGAACAGGGCCAAAACCGATCATCCGCATTCCGTTTGTGGCATTGGCGTTTGCCGCCATAAACATGACTGAGACGATGACTAAAAATGACAACAAAATTTGTTTTCTCATAATCTCTCCTTTTATTGTTCGTTAATTGAACTACTTTCTCTTCCCTTCTTTTCGTTGTGACTGATTATGATGTCCACCCCCTCTCCCATTTTCACAACTTGCCATTGATGAAGGGAAAGGTCAGGTCACGCTTTCCTCTTTTGCTTTTACTTTTGTTTTCTTGTTGGAGGCTTTTATCAGCCGGGAAGTCATTTTTTCTTTTTCCACAAGCTGGTCCACCAGGACCTCTCTCATCAGATTGCACGCTTGAATGATTTTAGGATTGGCGATGCGGTAATAAATCTGCGTTCCTTCACGTCTTGCCCAAACAACGCCTTTCTCTGTTAAAACATGCATGTGCTGGGAGATGTTGACCTTAGGCAGACCGGTTTTTTGCATCAATTCGCTGTTGGACATTTCCTTTTCTTTGAGCAGATTGATAATTTCCAGACGCTTATCATTGGCAAAGGTTTTGCAGATATCTGCCTGAAGCTTATAAATGCTATCCATGAAACCTCCCGGAATTGTCATTCCTCCGATATGATTGACGTGTAGTTGTTCTTTTCCCTTAACTATTATATTTGTATAATAGTTAATAAGTTTATATACTGTATAATCTGTGTATTAATATTTGTCAATACATTTTTTATTCCGGCAAGCATTTTTTTTAATGGATCTTGTTCCGATTAAACATTAAGGAATCAAACTGGATAAAACCAGGGACACAAACGTGGTTACGGGATGGCAATTGTGGATACCTATTAGTTCCTTATATTTAATGTCGCCTTTGTTCACAATTGCTGAGCGCAATCGTCGTGCCCATTATTACCTTGGCGACAATACTTTTCATTCCCGCATGTGCCCTTCAGAGTATGCAGGCGGGAATCCAGAAATATACTGGATGCCGGATGACCTAATAACCTGATAACTTAAAGGTCACGCGTCAAGTCCGGCATGGCGTCCTATGACATGTTTAGTTGCCGAAGTGATAAGATGGCAGGATGAATGAATCGATTTTATTTTTTGTTATTTATGCTTTACGTTTCCTGTTTGAGGCCTTTACCAGCCGGGACAGCATTTTTTCTTTTTTCACAAACTGATCCATCAGGACCTCTCTTATCAGATCACATGCCTGAATGATTTTAGGATTGGCAATCCGATAGTATATAAGGCCATGATCCTGGCGGCTGACTGATTTTCATATCAACGCCTTAATTTTTGATATCAGCCTTCCTGGCAACTATGCTCATGCTGAGCACAGGCAATTCCTGAATCTTCCAGTTTTCCTGAAAGCCAGCTTTGAGCAACAGCTTTCACATCGCCTGAACATCCTCGCAGAACATCGATACCATGGCTGTTCAATACATTAACGGCTCCCTGTCCCATGTTGCCGGCCAGCATTAGCTTCACTCCTTTTTCGGCGAGTGTCTGAGCTATATTAGATTTGCATCCGCAACCAGCAGGGGAAGCAATCTTTTCTTCTGCCGCTATTTGTTTCTGTCCATCAATGGTGAATACCGTAAAGTGTTCACAATGTCCGAAGTGTTCGTCAATCTGGTTCATACGGGATGGCAATGCGATTTTCATAAATTTCTCCTTTTAAATTAATTATTGGTTATTTCTTTTAGCCCTTCGTCCTTTTTCATGATAACATTGATTTGTTTCTTCAATAGAAACTTCACCGCCTTCTATTTTTAGTGCTTTGCCGTGAATCAAGACATCAGCTATCTTTTTGTGAGCCGATTCAATTATCCTACCGAAAGTCTGGCGGGATATGTTCATTTTGCTTGCCGCTTCTTCCTGATACAACTGTTCGTAATCCGCAAGACGAACAGTTTCAAATTCGTCAAGGCTTAAAACAATCTCTTCCAAATCCACATTGGGTATTCCCCGCGGCTTGAAATAATTTTTATCAGGCATTCCACATATATTACGGCGACATTTTGGTCTTGTCATCTGTATTTATAACTCCTCTTAAGTTAAAGTAAGCATATGCCCATAACCTGTCAAGGGATAATTTTATTATTTTAGAAATTCACTCGCCTTCGGCCAGTTGTTTTTATGCTTTGTGATTCAGAATGGTGATTACGCGGCCTGCTGTGGAGAGTATAATAAATAAAAATATTTATAATAATACCAGATGGCTTGGATATCTTTGGATTCTCCTCTCCCTCCGGAAACCGGGGATCCTTGCGGGACTACCATAATAAAATCTGGTACTTAGAATACATTTAAATACCTTTTCTAAAAAGCAGGCTATCACTCACCCTTCATCCGACCTTGAGACCTAATTCCCGTTTACGGGATACGGTGGCTGAACTGCCGGATAGGATATTTACTCGCAATATAAAATGCAATTACATCACTACTTCGAGTTAGTTCCCCGTATCAAAATAGAAAAATCCGTTAAATCTGGCTTCAATTTTGTAACAATTATTAGGATGCAGCTCAATACTTGCTTATTATCCGTAAGCTTCAGCTATTAAAGCTGACAAAGAATAAGAAAGGAAGTTGAATAAAATGAAAAAATTAATTATGGGAACAATACTTTTGGTCCTGATAACGGTAGCTTCTTTACCGGCAATTTCACAGGCCCAGCAACAACTGAATTCTATGGGGATTCCGATAGACGATCCGTCTAAACCATCACCAAAACCACAGGTGCAGCAACCGCCGAAACCACTGGTTCAGCAACCACCGAAACCAACGGTTCAGCCACAGAAACCCCAGGTTCAACAACCACCGAAACCAACGGTTCAGCCACAGAAAACACAGGAACAGCAACCAAAAAACTCTCTTGGGTTGTAAAACTAATTTTCAACCTTTGAGGAATGGAAGCTTTGCCGGCCTCATCTGCTTTTTGCCATGGATGAAGGCAGAAAATGATTCAGGGCTTCATCAATTAGGGGACTCTTCATGCCCGAGCTGGATAAGGTATTGAAGGCAGCAACAAATGCCGGAGCTTCGGATCTTCATCTGGCCCCCGGCGAGCCTTTTATTATCAGAAAGTTAGGCAGGCTGAGAAAGATTCAGACGCCCTCCCTGACCCGTGAAATATGCGAACAGTTTATTTATGAATTGCTCGACACGGAACAAAAAGAGAAACTGGACAAACAACTCCAGCTTGACTTTGCCTATGAAGTAACAGGAGTGGCCAGATTCCGGGGAAGTGCGATGCGCCACCAGACGGGGCTCAGCGCGTCCTTTCGTATCATACCGTTTGAAATTCCCACCTTTGAAATACTGGGACTTCCGGAAACGGTGAAAAAAATCATGGACAATCACCAGGGTCTGGTTCTCGTGACCGGTGCTACCGGTCAGGGAAAATCATCGACACTGGCCGCCATGGTTGATTATGTCAATACAAACCGTGCCCACCATATCATTACGATAGAAGACCCTATCGAATTCATTCATCCTGTGAAAAAATGTTCAGTCAATCAGCGGCAATTGGGCCGGGACACGTTATCCTATGCCAACGCATTACGCGGCGCTCTCCGCCAGGACCCGGATGTGATTATGGTAGGTGAGTTGAGAGATCTGGAAACGATATCGCTGGCCATTTCCGCTGCCGAAACGGGCCACCTTGTCATCGGGACACTGGCCACATCAAGCGCCCCCAAGACGGTTGACCGTATCATAGACTCTTACCCGGCCGCTGAACAAGGCCAGATCCGCGCCATGCTGGGTGAATCCATAAAGGCAGTGATTACCCAGAGGCTTATCCCCCGAGCCGATCTCACCTCGATGGCGCTGGCGGTGGAAATTTTAATCGGGACCCTCCCGGTGGCAAATCTCATTAAAGACGGGAAGGTTTTTCAAATCCCCTCCATGATGCAAATGGGAAAGGCCGTGGGAATGCAAATCATGGATGAATCCATCATGTCACTGTTGAAAGCACAAACCATCAGCGCAGAAGAGGCATACCACAATGCAGACAACAAGGCTATTTTCAAACCATTAATGGAAAAGGAAAATCAATCGAAACCCCGTTAGAGCGTGATATGCAAGGAGCAGAGTCACATGGCCAGAATTGATGAATATTTCCTGGAAATGAAAGAGCGCGGGGCGAGCGATCTGCACATGGTCATCGGTTTTCCGCCCATGTTGAGGCTGCGCGGAGAGTTAACACCGACAGATCATCCGGTTCTGACACCTGAATCTAACCGGGAGTTACTCTTTGAGATGCTAAATGAAAATCAACAGGCCACTCTGGAAAGCCAACGTGATTTCGACATGGCTTATGAACTGGAAGGAGTTGCACGGTTCCGCTGCAACTTTCTTTACCAGCATCGGGGAGTAGGAGCGGTATTTAGACTGATTCCGACGGATATCTTAACCCTGGAGCAGCTGCAAATGCCGCCGGTATTGAAAACCATCGCCATGTTGAAACGCGGCCTTGTTCTGGTGACCGGCCCCACAGGGAGCGGAAAATCGACCACCCTGGCGGCAATGATCAACTACATTAATGAAATGCGCGATGCCCACATCATCACGATTGAAGACCCGCTGGAGTTTGTCCACCCCAATAAAAAGTGCCTTTTCACCCAGCGTGAAATCGGGACCCACGCAAAGAGTTTTGCCGATGCGCTAAAGGTGGCGGGCCGCGAGGACCCGGATATTATACTTGTGGGCGAGATGAGGGACACCGCCACCATATCGCTGGCGCTCACCTGCGCGGAGTTGGGCATTCTGGTCTTTGGAACCCTGCACACCAACAGTGCGGCCAAAACAGTAGACCGGATTATAAACGCTTTCCCCGCTGACCGTCAGGAACAGACCAGGACCATGCTGGCAGAGTCTTTAAGCGCAGTGGTGGCCCAGCAGCTTTTGAAAACAAAGGACGGCAAAGGCAGGTGTGCGGCCATTGAGATTCTGCTTGGCTCCTCAGCATTGGCCACTACGATCCGGGAAGGTAAGATATCCCAGATCAACTCTATTATCCAGACAGGGTCCAGTATCGGGATGCAGAACATGGATCAGCATCTTCTTCAACTTATTAAGGAAGACAAAATTACAGCCAGGGCGGCCTACGAAAAGGCGCTGGACAAGAAAATTTTTGAGAAAATGATTGAGAAGGAGTCACTGTCATGAATCCGAACGATGATCTTTGCGAATTGGAGCGTCAACAATGCATCCGAGATGAGGAGCATCGAATGAAAGTGGAAAAGAACAAACACCGGGCAACCGTTTTACGAAGCGACGGCCTGAAACTGGATGTTAATTTCTATTTAAGCCCTTACGCAAATGAACACTCCGGGAAAGAACTCATTCTGGATATACTCAATTCAGGCTCGGCCTTTCTTCCCGCAGAGGATGTCAACACCGGAGCGATTTATTTTATTAATACGGACAACATTATGTACCTGGAAATTTCCGAAAGGGACCTTGAAGAAGAGACTCTGCTGAGCCGCGAAAAACGCGTGCAGGTTGAATTAACAAATCATGAAACCCTGGACATGAGTTTTTTTATAGAAATGCCCGAAGAAAGATCCCGTGTCAGTGATTATCTCAATTTCACCCCACAATTTATCTATCTCTGCGGAAAAGAGAAAGACATGATTGTGAACAAGACTTACGTGTTTTCCGTCAAAGATTTATAAATCAACTCTTCCGGATCTCCTGTAACATCTGCATCTGTGCCCTCTGTTCATGTTTTCTCTATTGCCTGCGTCTGCCGGAGGCAACGGCGGCAATGATGGCTGCGCCGATTCCAGATCCATCCGCAGCAGTGCTAAGTGCTATCTTTCCCGCACTGTCCCCGAAAAGTTCCTGCAGGATATTCAGCATATTTGTGCTGAATCCCGGATATTTTTCAAACAGGGACCCGTCAACGGCAACCGTATGATGCCTCTCAAGACCGGCGTCCATCCAAGTGATCACCGATGCAATTGCCGTTCCCGCAATGCGGGCGGCCCGCTTTGAAACGATATGACTGATTCTGACCGCAGCTTCACGATCATAGTCGGTTACGTTCTCAAGACCAAACTGAGCAAAAATATCTTCTCCCCCTGCCGCCCGTGACAGATGTTCTGTCGTAATGGCGTATCCACGGTCAAAAATTTGCCTGTCCTTCTTTTTAAGAAGGCATCCTCTGTCGATCATATCCAGAATGATCAGGCGAGCCAGTTCTCCCAGATACATTCCGGAAACCATCTTTTCCAGGCGCTGCCTTCCGATGTTCCGGGTTGCGTGGTCAAGCGCCCGATCATAGCTGTTCATTTCAATCCGATCGAAGTTACCCCATTCCAGGTTGACGATCATTTCCCGATCGTCACCAGAACCGGTATATTTTGCAATACGACGGGTGTTTTCCGAATAGCACGCATTGGTGCCCGTCCCCAGAATCACGCTCATGTCGCATGAGGCATCGGTATAGCTTTTCGTCATCAATGTTCCTATCGTGTCATTGGCAAGGGCTGTCACGGAAACATTTTTGATATTCTTGCGGATAAGCGCCTCTGCAAGAAGGGTAACGACATCTTTTCCCTCAACCCCGGAAGCGGTAAATCCTTTGGTCCAGTTCAGAAGAATGCCTGAGTTGAGTGCGCTTTGCTCCACGGGAAAAGAAAAGGTAAATGCCAGATCATGGTGTTGGTGGAGATTATACCCGTGCTTTTCAAGAAAGAGAAAAACACCGTCTGCCAGAAAATCAAACAGCTCTTCGCCTCTGCCGTGCATGACGGATGCCGGGATAATAAATCGGTCGACGGCTGAAATATTTGCGCCTCCCCGGCTGTCAAGCTCCACGGCCAGGACGCGCAGGTTTGTACCTCCCAGATCAAGCGCCAGGAAGCTCCCCTCCTCCAAACCTGTCGGTCGGTTGACAAAGCAGGGGAGCATTTTGAGCGAGCTGGATTCCCCTGCGAGGCCGCGTTTCATTTCCTCATGAAAACAGGTGATAAGATTCCGCGCATCCATACGGGCAAAGGAAAACAGGCTCTCCAGACTGGACCATTCTTCTCTTGTTTGAGCGTCACATTTCATAAAGTACCCGATAGTCTGACGAGCGATTATTCGATGTGCTACTGCCTGTGATGTGCGGCCTTGAAGAACAATAGACCCAAACGGCAAACAATGTCAACAGACATTCCCCATCCATTGATCGGACGAGAGGCCTTCATAAAACATGATGAAACTGAGCGAACACTAACACAACATACAGCATGCCAGGCCGTTCTACAAGTTAAGGAAATGCCTGGCATGCTGCATTGTTTAGAGTTAGCTATTTCGGGACAGCCCAGGAATCTTCGGACTCGATTCCATCGGGTTCCCATGTCCATTTAATTTTCTTATGGTCAGGGGCCCGTGAATTCTTTTTCCACTCCCTAAACCCGACTGAGGATCGCGCGGAATATGGATATCATGGTCCATTGCGTAAACCAGAATGGTACCTTCTCTTCCCTGCATTTCGCAGGATCCTTCAATCTTTCCCTGTTTCTCTCCCTGTAAAGTCAAATGTGCCGGTAATGACATCGTGCAACTCCTCCTTTTATTTGGTTTAAATATTTCAACTCGATTGACAATCGAATGGATAAACGCAAACAATCTGAACATTTTTCTATATTTATTTTTCTGTCTGTAATCTATTCCTTATCCAGTTTACCGACCAAAGACAGCGTAAAATAAGCGCCCATGTATTTAAAATGCGGCCGCACTTTCAACCCCACACGATACCAGCCCGGCTCTCCTTCAACTTCCTCAACGGACACCTGGGCCTGACGCAAAGGCCTGCGGCTTCTGACACCCGGCATAGGACTATCCATATCGGCCACATACTGACGAATCCAGTTATTAAGTTCTGTTTCCAGATCCACTCTCTCTTTCCATGTACCGATGTTTTCACGCTGAATCACCTTCAGGTAATGAGCCATGCGACCGATGATGAACATGTAGGGCAGTTGCAATCCCAGCTTGTAGTTGAGTTCTGCCTCCTTGCCTTCTTTGCTGATGCCGAAATATTTCGGTTTTTGTGTTGAGTTGGCCGAAAAGAAGGCCGCATTGTCACTGCCTTTACGCATGGTCAGTGCAATGAAGCCTTCTTCGGCCAGTTCGAATTCCCGCCGCTCTGATACCAGAACTTCCGTGGGAATCTTGGTCTGAATGGCTCCCATGGCCTCAAACTGGTGAACGGGCAGATCGTAAACTGCTCCACCGCCCTGCGGTCCGATGATGTTGGCACACCAGCGGTATTGAGCGAAACTCTCATGAATTCTGGAAGCCAGAGCAAAAGCTGTATTGCCCCACAAATATTGGCTGTGCCCGTCGGAAACATTTTCTTCATAGGTGAAGCTTCTCACCTGCACACTGTCGTTTCCGTATGGAATCCGAAGCAAAAATCGAGGCAGGGTAAGACCTACATAACGGGAATCCTCGGATTCCCGAAAACCATGCCATTTCACATATTGCGGGGCCTCCATGATGGATTTGATATCCTTGAGATTGGGCAGCAGACTGTAATCTTCAAGACCGAAAAATGCGGGGCTGACGGCTGCCAGGAAAGGTGCGTGGGCCATCCCCGCCACACCCGATACATATTGCAAAAGCTTCATATCCTGCGGCCCGACATCAAATTCGTAATTACCGATCAGCACACCGTAAGGTTTGCCGCCGAACTGACCGTATTCGCTGGTATAAACGGTCTTGTATAATCCGGATTTCGGAATTTCCGGCGCGTCCTCAAAGTCTGTTAGCAGGTCCTCTTTGGACACATTGAGAATTTCTATGCGTATGTTTTCCCGAAAATCTGTCCTGTCAACCAGGAACTTCAGGGATTTCCATGCCGATTCCATTTTTTGGAATTCCCGGTGATGCAGGATTTCATCGAGCTGGGCACTGAGTTTTTGATCAATCACGGCAATCATATCGTCCACTAGCGATTTCGACACTTTGATCGCTTCCGTTCCGGGCATCAGCAATTTTGACATCAACGCTTCCACGCCCCTACGCGTAATCGAATAAGCCTCATCCGCCGGACACAGCCTGGTCGCCTGAACAATTTCTTCCACCAAAGATTTTTGTTCATCCATTTCATCCGTCATTGCTTTTTCTGTTGCCTGTTTTATGTTCATCTTTCCCCCCCTATTCCTCAATGCCGATTTCAGCCAGAAGCTTCTCCCTGGCATTTTCATCTTTCACCAGCTCCTGGATTTTTTTTCGAAATTCGGGAGCATTGGCCAGGGGCCCCTTCAGGGCCCGCAGTGCGTCCCGTAATTCAATCAGACGATTTAATTCCGGGACCTGCCTTGCGACCAACTCAGGCCCGAAATCATTGATTGATGCAATGTTGAGGTGCAGATCCAGTTCCGAATCCGTCGGACCCGAGAGTTTATTAGGAACCGCAAAATTTAAATGAATGCCCTGTGCTTTCATCACGTCATTGAAATTGTCTTTGTCCTCCCGTAAAATCACCCATCACCAGGGTCTTTAATGGAAGCTCCACATCTTCTTTTATATCGCCGATCGACGCGCGATATACGATATTCACTCTTTCCTTAGGCGCCACAGATGGTTCTTTTGCCATGATTTCCTCCTCTTTCTTCTGTCATTGTTTTCAAGCATGTCCCAGACGTATCGCCTCCGCCATGTCAATTCGTGCAATACGATACAGTACGTCCGCTTTTTTTCTTTTTAATGATTCATCATTCTGTGATTCCAATCCGGTGCAAACCATTTTCAAGCCTTTCAACGCAAGGGCGGAATCGTAGTCTTCCAGATGGAAAATATCGATCTCCCGAATGATCTGGTCCAGGTGAGGCAAAGCCAGTTCGTATTTCTTCACATCCAGCAGAAGCCTTGCAACCGCCAGGCGCCAGATAATCTTTTCCCTGCCGGACGATGCGTCATTTAACTTTTGCTGCAGACCTTCCATTGCTTCCAGAAGCCTGCCTCTGTGAATCATGCCTTGCGCTTCCGTGATTTCTTCTTCCATCCTGTTTTCACCACCCAGCAAATCCAATCCGGAGTCAGGCACTGTTTCTGCCGAAATGCCGGAATGAATCGCGATGCTTTTGAGCCAGTTTTTTGTCTCCAAAGTGGCAAAGGGCGTCCCGTCGGCAAAAGACAGGTCTTCCAAGCCGGGCAACTGATAAATCAGAAAGGCGGTTTCCCGGCAGACAGCCCGGTGCGCCCTGACATAGTGTGCACCGAGTCTGGCCAGAGATTCCGCCACAAACCGGTTCAGATCCATCCAGAAAATAAACTGCGGAAGCCTTCCTTCAGCGGCCTTTAATAAGGCTTCGGCGTCTCCGTTGTCGTGCAAATCAAAGAGCATTTTCACGATCTGTTTATCGGGTGCTGGAATTCTGGTAAGGCCGTTGATGAACACCGGCAGTTCCTCGATATTGCACCACAGCAATTTCCTGTTCAGCCTGTATGGCAAAGGGTCGGCCGCGTTCTGCTGCCGGCAGTGACTACCGATTTCACGTATTTTTTGCAGATAATTCTCCAGCATCTTCCCGTCTTTGGGGGCAGACTGGATTTCTTCAGTCTGCACGGAAGGGCTGATCTGGTCTTTTGTGGCGGTGGTGATTACCTGCGACGTTGACAGTTTCGTGGCTTCTTTCTGAACCGTTACGTCGTGTTTAACGATAAAATCACCGGCCAAATTTCTGATCGCATTCAGAGACGGCGGATTCTCCAGGTGGTTTGCGATCCATTGTTCGACCTGTTCCAAATGATCTTTCAGAATACGAACCTGCGGTTCGGGAACGGGAATCTGGGGAAGATGCCTCAAAGCAGACTCCATTTTTTCAGCCCACCATTCCATGGCGCGTATACGTCCGCGCATCCTCTCCGGGGGCGGATAGAGCTGCTCCCAGTATTTCTCCATCAGATCCATCAGGAGCTTGACTCCCATGGACAGACCATCATGCTTCCGGGTATACGTTAATGCGACTGACAGGTATATTGCCACCAGCAGATCTTTTGACTTATGCGCAAGGATATCGGATGCAAAACGAGCAACTTTTTCCCAGTTGATCGAACCGGCGGCTGATGGCAAAGAAAGCTTATCAATTTCGTTTTGCAGTTTCTGAAACTCCGAATCATAACGAATGTCCGAACCGCAGGGCCGATCCACGGAAATCGGCTCTTTGCCGAGTGTTGAGATATCCATGGAAAATTCCGTTCCGAGGATGTCCTGCCATGAAGCAGCCGAAGGCACCGACCATAACTGAACCGCATCCACCGTCTTGAGAGTCCGGCTGTAAGAAACCAGAAAAGCTTTGTCCAGGGTTCCGCCTAAAAAAACGGTTTGCGGCACACTTTTGAGCGTAACCCTGAAAAGATGATGCCACAAGCCGACCTGAAGAATCTTGTCATGGCATGGCCCGCGATCAAGGCTGACAAAATATTCCAGTTGATGCGATAAATCGGCTACCTGTTTTGTTAATTTATTTAAATCCAAAAATGAGGCAAAAGGATCAAGCGGTGAACCGATCTGATTAAGGCTTTTTCGCCTCTCGGAATGCTCGGACCATTGACCGGATGGCGGCCTGATATTGGCCAGCTCCTCTTCCAGTTTTTTTACATTGTCAAAATTCTGCGTTGACAGGTATTCAAACTGGCACCAGGTGTTCTCACATGCAAAAGGCAGAAGATCCCATTGAAGCTCCCAATCTTTCAGCTGGCCGCTGCCAATGATCAGGAAGGGATAGGGTCTGCCCATTTTATCGGAACTGTCGCGAACAATGCCGCATATCAGGGAATCCTTTCCCGAGCCTTTTGACCAGAAACGCCAGGAACTGAAACCGGGCGCGCTGTTGGATTTGGATGTCAGCGTGGAATAAGCGGTTTTCAGCATAGCCGACAAATCATTCACAAGGGGGGTGCTTTCTCCCAGCTTCAGGAAATCCTTCGCCACAGGGTGCTTGCCGACGGCAAAAAAGCGCCAGCTTGAACTGCTTGATGGATTCATCATTTTCCAATGCTCCCCGGCAATGCGACAGGCATAGCTTCCACGGTCTGCACTACCGGCATGTTGCCGATGAACTGATAGGCAACTTTTATAAATTTTATTTTCAGCCGTTCCAAAGAATCTTTATCACCGGGAAACTCACGTGCGTGAAACACCCGCCTGCCACTCCTGAAATCTCTCAGGAAGTCCGGAAATGCCCGGGGTCCTGAGTAGCGGCGGGACAGGACCATATCACCTACTTCAATGTTCAGGATCACATCACTGCATGTTTCGGGTGACCAGTAAAAGGTCTTGTTTACCGGGTAATTGTTGTTCTGCAAAACCTGTGCTGTCGGACCACACTGAAGCTCCAACCGCGTACCGTGAGGCTGCAGGCTGGCATCGGGGTTGGCGGCCGTCGGAAGCCCGTTAATCTCCACATTGAAATTATTCTGCTGTACCTGCTTTGTAACCTGCGCTCTGGCGCCTTTGTTCAAAAAATTGTAAAATGATTTGCCGAGCATGACCGTGCCACCCAAAACTTCCTTTGGATAATAACCGGCCTTCTCATTTCTATTTAAAAACGGCGCCGCATACTCTCTGACATATTTCCACACCAGACCGTCAGGCCCCACCAGAAAAGGCATCATCTGCTGACTGTTCATTCCCATAGTCGGCGCCAGCACCTGTTCGCTCCACCGGCTTTCCAGCTGTGTGGCCGTCCGGTTACAAACAAACAACCAGAGGAAATCAAAAGGACCGGATATTAAGTGTGCAACTGTCGCATCCACGTCATTGCCGCCGCCAATGCCTCTTTTCAGGCGATCAATCGCTTTATAGCCCGTATGGAAAGGCGATTTGCTGACAGCCGGATCATCACTAAAGGTTTGCCTGGCGATTTCAAAAGCGGATTTCCCTGAGGTTGCCGCTGTTTCAATGCGTTTCAACGCATTTTGATAATCGGCATAGGCCTGCGCGGCATCGTTCTGGATATCCAGTACCTGCAGACCGGCGTCATGACCGGTTGACTTTTCAACGGACATTGCCGTTTTTCTGACAGATTCCTTCATGGTCTTTAAAATACCTGCCTGGTGTGCCCTGCCCTGAACCCTGACCGTTTGAAAACGGATAATCTGGGACAGCCAGACAGGAAGCGTCCGCCCACTGTACAAGGGTTCAAGCTGAACGGTGATCTTATCGATGAGCGCCCGATAAGGGCCGCCTCCATTACCCGCCATGTCACTCGCCATCCTGTCCCATTCAGCCGCGGTATTCAGGCGTTCTACCCCTTTGGAAAATCCATCAGCAAAATATCGCCAGGCTTCAAAACAAAGCGTTCGGTACTTTTCATCAAACAGGTTTTTGTTGGTGGTTAATGAGGGCGCGTCCGGGTAAGCCTGAGACAATTCCGTGAAGAAACGCTCAATGACGTCTCTGCCCTGACGGGTAAAACACGGTTCTACACGTCTATCCTCAGAAGCCTGTTGACGGCCTCCCCAGAAATCATTGAGCGTTACCGGCAGAAGAGCGCTGTGCTGATCGGTCAGTGCGAGCATCCACTGCAGATTTCCGTTCCGGCGTCCATACAGAGATTTTACGGCATCATCAAGTCCGGCAATTTCTTTTTGTATTTGATCGGAATCTTCCCGCCAGGCCAGATAATAAAAATTCTGGTTGTTGATAACCTTCTTTGTTTCCGGATGATTCACCGGATCCTGATCATGCATGGCAATGTAATGCGGTTGCGGCTTTTCACTCAGGCGTTTGATATTTGAAGAATAGGGAGCGTCCCTGAGAATGTTAATCCTTCGGACAAGATGCACCATGTATTGTGCATAGACACGATCGGACGCGGTAAAATCAAACGCCTGAACATTCTGCATTAGGTTTTGATCAAAAGGTCCCAGGAAGCGCGACTGATACTTTCTGCAATAATGCTTTTTCAGCTCTTTTTCCACACGGATGCTTTCGCGCAGACCGAAGCGGGGCATCCACCAGCTTTTATTTTGATTTTCGATCCTGATGATTCCCTCGCGGAAACGATCAAGAGCCGCCAGATCGGACAAATACTCACCCTGCAGCACGGGCAATTTTTGAAATTCCTTCGATATGCCGCCTATGGTGTGTAAATTTTTAACAAACGAAAAGCTCAACAGGCCGCAAAGAGCAACGCAAAAAACAGCCCAGGCGCTTAAACCAAGATTGCCGGTCAGAATGCTCCATTCTATGGATCTCCTGGTCGGGGCCAGCAGATGGCGGTCTTTAGGCAATACCTTCGCAAAGAAATCATGCAGAAATAGTCCTTTGGCTGTACCGGGCAAATTTTCCCGAGGCGCCGTAAATCCCAAATGCCTCGAAAAGTGAGACACGGGATTTCCGTCCTGCCGGCCACTGCTGAAAAACAGTCCCCGCAAAACAGGCGTTTCCTGGTAGGGATTTACACCGAATGTTGTTTTTACAAATATTGATCATACCCATGGGCTGAGTCAGGCTTTCGACGGGAAGCTGCTCGCAAAACCTGTTGATCCCCTGAATCAAATCACACTTCGTCACCAGCACGTATACAGGAAATTTAACCCGCAGGACCCTCATTAATTCATCAATCCGTCGCCGCATCATGCGCCCTTCATCTTCAATTGCATGTTGCCCGGCGTTCAGAAGTTTGTCGGCGGCAATGGTCACAATGAGCCCGTTAAGGGGTTCTTTTTTTCGGTATTTCACCAGGAGCGACAGAAAATTCTGCCATTCCTGACTATCGGGTTCCCCGTTTACCGGGATGCAGTATCTGCCGGCAGTATCGATGACAATGGCCTGTTCCAGAAACCACCATTCGCAGTTTTGCGTTCCGGAAATGCCTGCTGTCTTGCCAAGATCCACAAAGGGGGTTGCCAGTCTCGCGCTGTTTAAAGAGGTTGTTTTACCCGAACCGCTCTCGCCAATCACCAGATACCAGGGCAGAACATAAAGAGGATTGCCGTTTTTTTTCAGGTGGGATCTGCGCAGGACGTCGATCGTCTCTCTCCA
Organism: Deltaproteobacteria bacterium HGW-Deltaproteobacteria-1; assembly: GCA_002840635.1. Classification (GTDB taxonomy): domain Bacteria; phylum Desulfobacterota; class Syntrophia; order Syntrophales; family Smithellaceae; genus UBA8904. Next base: position 10,332 of record PHBN01000101.1, on the reverse strand, counting down.
TTTCGCCTGCAGCAGTTTCCGACTATCCTGTTCTTTCTCTGACAGGGTTTGAATCTGTGCATTATCCTGCGCGACAATGCTTTCTTCAAATCGTTTCCCCATTCGCTGATCCAGCAGATTGCGGATAAAAAACCCTCCAAGCACCAGGCTGACAATGAAAAGCAGAAGAAACAGGATTGCCCACCAGGGCCACTGCAGGACCAGTGCAATGCCGACAACAACCAGTGTGATGAAAATGGTTATGGCGCCAATAAAAAAGATTTTGAGGAATGGCATTATTTTCTCTTTCATTTCATCACCATCTGCAGGTAGTTTTCACCGACATTGTTTAGAATAAAACAGTACGTAACAAATAATGTAATCAGCAGGGCCAGCGGTACGGCGGCACAAGCTGTAATAAACCATTTGCTACGCCGTTTACCCTCAGACAGATCGATGTCCGCATCCCCTGCCGGATATGCTTCCGGAAAAAGATCGACACGTTCCAGGGAAGGCAATCCGAGAGAGCTGCCCATCAGGAGCTTGAGATTAGCAGTTTTTATCTGTTCAAGGGTATCATCATCATTGAAGTAGCGTCCGGTAAAACCAAGTGCAAGGCACAGGTAATAAATCTCCCTGACTTCCAGCTGATGAGGGCCCAGACTGTTCAGCCGATTGAAAAATATTTCTCCGGCATCCGTGGTGTTATAATATATTCTCTGCAGTTGCTGGCGAATCCAGACCTCTTTATGGGACCAGGTGGAATTCAGAAGCGCTTCGTCAATCCAGGCACAGACAGCAAAGCGCGCCTGATCGTAATCATCCGTGGATATATCCCCCTTGCGCAGGCCGTCTTCACTTTTTGACAAAAGCTTTTGGATATTGTTTTTCAACTGATCGCCGGAAAGTTTCTGGCTTTCCTCCAAACGCAAAAAATAATTTACATAAGCCACCAGCTCAATGAAATAATCACTTAGATGCATAAGATTTCCTTATAACCATTAATTCAATATCCGCGTCTCCGGGGGCATTATTCCAGTAAAGGGCGACGTTCCGGTTTTTGGCAATGGATTCCCACTGTTCGCCATGATGGTTAATCAGGAAATATATCGCATTGGACCGGCGCGGCAGTTGCTGAGGAGGCTGCGGCTGATATTCGAGATGAATACCCGGCAGGGCCCGGGCTACAATGTTCCGAAGGTCTTCGCGCGAACCCAGCTTGGCCAGCGTTGTCATCGTTTGAATGACAGCGGATGCCTCGTCATCGGTCCTGACGGACAGATAGAAACGGTTGTTTCCCTCGAAAATGGCGGGTTTGAGATCCGCACTGTAGAAAACACCGTCCTTGATCAAACGCATGATGTATTCCGGACCGGCGGTTATCTCATCCAGCAGATGAGAAATCAGGTTCTGAACTTCGGAATAGCAATACCAGAGGCTGGAATGATCATACGGGGGGAACGCATGATCATCATCGGAAAATTCACCCAGCGCGTTAACGCGCTCAGAAAATGAAGACAGTTCTCCAATCAGCTGACGCAGAGCACCGTAAACAACCCACGGATGGACCTTCGGGGTCTGTGTGTAATGATGCAGCATCGGAACATAGCGGTTCACGGAGCGCAGGGCGAGGATATAAACCATATCGCGTGAACCGAATTCCGCCGAATGCACGCCTCTTTTTTTCTTGTATTCTTCCAGTTGACGGCTGCGTGCGGTTATCTGATCGCGAATTTCGCCAACCAGGTTAAGCAACGATTCCGATCCGGCGATCACGGGACAGGGAGGGATGTAATCCTGTGAAAGATTGACGCCGACGCCTCTTTTCTCAAGCCGGGCAATCTGAATAAGCTGATAATCACCGGATTGCTCCAGTTCATGTTCCCAGAAAAGCTTCAAGACGTAATGAAGCTTTTTGACATGTCCGGAAGGTCCTCCGGCATGAAGATCATCAATTTCTTCCGAATCCGCTGTCGCGACAAATCGTGTCGTAACACCGGTAAGGTTTTCCGGATTCTCCACAACGGTTACATTCTCGCCGGCATTGTACCAGGATTTGAGGCCCAGGTAGACGTTGATTGATCCCGCCAAGGAATCATCAAAGGAACGAACATTCATAACGGCATTGCCCGGGAAAACGACATGGGTCCCGTCAGGAAAAATAAAGGCTCCGTTCTGGAGCTCCAGAATCCCGTTGGCCAGCCGCTTCTCTTTGATTTTCAGGTCGATCACGCCCCAGAAATACGGAGTCATGAGCTGATTTACCGGTGTCAACAGTGCACGGAAGGACTGCTCCATCAGCTGAAAATGCTGAGGTTGCAAAAAAAGGCCCTGCTGCCAGAAAAGGGGTCTTTGGATACTCATTTTCCCCCCTCGCTTTTTTTATCCGTCATATTTTGAATTTCACGCCCAGACAGGTACAGGGAAATGTCGCTTCCTCCGGCTCTCCTGAAGGAAAACATTTTTTTCTCCGGAAGGGGAATCACCTTTACAGCCTGTTTTTTCTGGAATTCATAATATCCGGCAATCACCGCTACCTGTCTGGAACCTTCCGTTTTTTCCATGGCTTCATAAATATCCTGTCCGGGTTGAACAATCATTTTTTTCGCGTAATTTACAGTGGGGTCAAAACGGGTGCATACAAGAAGCCTGGCCATACCGTCTTTTTCCTCCAGCAGCTGGTTAAAAGCATTAGCGTCGGTCAATTGATAAGCGCATAAAACCAGCGCGTGCGGAACACCCCTGTATAAGTTCAACCGGTTGTCTCCCCTGAGATGAAAATTAATCCCGTCTTTTATATAGGGCACATCTTTGGGAAAGTCTGTTGATTGAAAAAAAGCGCACGAAGAAAGAATAAAAGCAGGAACGAGCACACACAAAGACATTGAAATCCGACGAAGATGAATTTTCATAAACATACCTTTTACACTCCATGACATTGGCTCATCTCAAATAATCAACCACCTCGCGGCAGGCTACGGAGAATGTACGTTCGTCCCGCGTCAGCGGGATTAAAATTAAGCCACTTCCGTCGCGCAAGAACGCCCGACGGACATCCGCCGGTTCAAAAAACACAGAATTAGTAAGATATTATAATTGTAAGGATATAATATATTTATCAGCGTGTTGCCCGCCTCCGCAATGCGGAACTCGTCAACAAGCAATTTAAAAATATTTGCAGCAGTGCGCATCAGTTATTGTCTTCCAATAACTGATCACTACAGCCTGCTCACATATTTATTTTACAAGTGTTTGGTTAAGAGACGGCGTGTATATATTAAAAACACAATGCCATGTCAACATGAAATTACTGTTAATGATTTTTTCTCAACATGTGGCGCCCGTAAAGCTTGAATAAATTTATTACTGCACAGTATTTAGCCATACTGACGAATTACAAATAAATAACCAAATCGGTCTGCGTGCATTGAAATAAAATCAGTCGCATTGACATTTGCAATAAGCGACTCCTGTCATTTTGCCGGCATCCCCTTATCGATGGGAAAACGTAATTAAAAGATTATGTGGTGCAGCCGGGATGCTGAATTGCAAGACCGTCGATATTTACGGAGCAAAGCTTGGCGCCTTCAGCCGAAACGATAATTTGTCAACCGAAAATTTTGAGATGTTTGTCATAGTAGAAAAAATATAAATTAATACTTGGAATTATTGAAAAAATATGTATATAAAAAACAATTAGTTTCAATATGGCTGGTGATCCGAATAATCGGAAATGCAGGGTCTGCCGACACCCCCTGCAGACGGGAGTAGAAAAACTGACTTTCAACTATTTTCGTTCCGATTGCCGATGACGACATCGCCGATCATCTCCATCCTTTTGATCCTTCTGAACACATTATTTTCAACTGGTGCGAAAGCCTCCCCGGTCTCGGGCACAGCGAGTGGCTGGTGGCCAAACGGCTTGAGATGCTGGGGTTTACCTTTACCGGCGCCGATTCCGAAACGCTGGCGCTGTCGCAGGACAAATATCGGGTCAAGGTTCTGCTCGAACAGGCCGGTATCCCGACACCCGCCTGGCGGATATTCCACGATGGCGAACCATGCGCGTGGGACCGCTTCCCGGCTATTGTCAAACCGATGAACGAACACTGTTCCGCAGGCATCACCCGCGAGTCTGTTGTGCTCAATCAAACGGAACTGGAAAACCGGATTCTCTTTATCCTGGACACCTACCAGCAGCCGGCCATGGTTGAAGACTTTATCGACGGCCGCGAATTTCATGTCTCTGTCTGGGGAAATGAAAAGCTTACTGTGCTGCCCGTCGCGGCCTGCGCTGCGGAAGTTGCAGGCATCTCTTACGGTCAGATGGGCAGCATGTTCGTGCGACTGGCCGCCCGCCGGCACCCTGTTTTTGGTAAAATGTCTGAACCACAGAATGCGGCGAAAAAGCAATCTGCCATAAAACGTTCCCGTGCCAAAAGAGCTTCATCTTTCAAAGAACCTCAGGCTTCCTAAAAAAACCTGCATCCTCCACATATCGGGTTTTTCAACCGGCATCCAACAGAACATGATGTAAACATAATTCCTTGATGTTCAAGAGGATTTAGTGATTATTCAGACAAAAAAAAAGATTCCACTTCTTGTTCCAAAGATGGTATAGGGACATCGTTTAACAAAGACACATCCTGTTCAGGGGCAATTGTGAATAAAAACATTAAAATTAAGAATCTTCTGAATAAACATGTCGTTATTCTAGACGGGGCAACCGGCACCGAGCTGCAGAAAAACGGATTGCCGGCGGGTGCCTGCCCTGAGATCTGGTGTCTGAAAAACCCGACGGTCATTCAGGACGTTCATGCAGCTTACGTGAAAGCGGGAGCTCAGATTATCTATACCTGCAGCTTCGGCGCAAATCGTTTCAAGCTCAAGCAATACGGCGTAAAGAAAGATGTTTATTCGGTGAATCTGGAGCTCGCACGCCTGGCCAGACAGGCTTGCGGAAAAAAAGCGCTCGTTGCCGGAGATATCGGCCCTACCGGTTTATTCGTTGAGCCCTTCGGTCCGCTCGGATTTGAGGAAGCCGTGGATGCGTTCAAAGAACAGGCGCGAGGTCTGATCGACGGCGGCTGTGATCTCATCGTGATTGAAACCATGATTGACATTCAGGAAACGCGCGCGGCCCTGCTGGCAGTGAAAGAGCTTTCGGATATCTTCACCATGACATCCATGACGTTTGAAAAAGACGGGCACACGCTGGGAGGCACTCCTCCGGAGAGTGCGCTCATCACCCTGCAAAGTCTGGGCGCGGATGCCGTGGGGTGCAATTGTTCCGCCGGCCCCGAACAGATGGCGGAGTTTATCGCCGCGATGAAGCCCTACGCAACAGTTCCTCTTCTGGCCAAACCCAATGCCGGAATTCCCCGGCTTGAAGGTTTAAAAACGGTCTTTGACATGGACGCCAAAACGTTTGCCGGCCATGCCAGAAAACTGCTGTCCGCCGGCGCCAATCTGCTGGGTGGCTGCTGCGGCACAACACCGGAACATATCGCGGCTCTGGCAAAGGCTATCGGTGGCAGAAAACCGGCAAAACCAAGCCGTGCTTCAATAGCCGCCCTCAGTTCCTCGCGGAGCTTTTTGCATCTGGATGAAAATCAACCGCTCTTTGTTATCGGAGAAAGAATCAATCCGACGGGCAAAAAACAAGCTGTCTATCATCCGCCAGATGGCGCAGGAACAGGAAAGGCAGGGCGCTTCACTTCTGGACGTCAACGTCGGCCAGCCCGGCATTGACGAAGTGCAGACAATCAAAAAAGTGATCGGTCTTTTATCCACGTCCACGCGGTTGCCGCTGGTCATCGATTCCTCCAGAGTGGAAACCATTGAAGCGGCCCTCAGGATTTATCCGGGACGTATGCTGATCAACTCCATTTCCGGAGAAAAAGAAAAACTGGCCAGGCTCATGCCGCTTGCCTCAAAATACGGGGCGATGTTTATCCTGCTTCCGTTAACAGACGGCGATATTCCGAAAACCACCAAAAAACGCCAGGCGGTGATTCAGTCAATTTTTCAAAAAGCACAAAAATTTGGTCTGACCAAAGACGATTTTGTCGTGGACGGTCTGGTGATGGCGGTTGCCTCAGACGCCCAGGCCGCTAAGGAAACCCTGGCCACCGTAAGCTGGTGCAAAAAAACCTTTAAAAGCAGAACCATCCTCGGGCTGTCCAACGTTTCTTTCGGCATGCCGGGCCGCCCCTGGCTGAATTCCGCATTTCTGGCCATGGCGCAATACAGCGGACTGACCATGGCAATTGCCAATCCGGCCAGCGTGGAACTAATGAACGTGATGAAAGCGGCAGACACGCTGATTGCCAGGGACAAGGCCGCTTTGCATTTTATTCACCATTTTGCACAGCCTGCCGCCGACGCTTTATCCAAAACAGTTTCGGCTGCGTCCGCTTCTCCCGACGAAAAAGTCACCGCATCCGTTTTGGACGGAGACCGCGAGCATATCACGGCTTTCATCGAGGATATTCTCAGAACAGGCCGGCCGGCCAACCGGCTGGTTGATGAAATCCTGATTCTGTCATTGATCTGGGTAAGGATGTTCAGGATGAGGTCATTATTGAGGCGGCTAAAAAGGAAAAACCGGATGTGATAGGCCTCTCCGCCCTGATGACAACAACCATGGTCAATATGAAAGACATCATCAGCCTGGCCCGCGCCCGGGGGATCAAGACAGATTTTCTCGTCGGTGGCGCTGTGGTGACGGAAGCTTATGCGGCATCCATTGGTGCGTCCTTTGCCAAGGACGGCGTGGCCGCTGTCAGGATCATTGATCAATTATTAAAAAAGTAAAACGACTGTTCATGGAAACTGAGAAACAAAATAAACTGCTGGGGATTTGCGCATCGCTTAGCCTGCACGGACTGGCGGCGGTCATCATAGTTTTCAGCCTGTCCGGCAATGCGGCGATCCAGCGGGATCTGGGCAAACTTGATTTTATGTGGGTGTCATTTGCCGCAAAACATGCGCCGTCTTCTTCACCCATACCGGGAAACCACATATGGAAAGCACCTCTGCCATTGATAAAAACCCATGTGGCTCAGGAAGCGAGGGCCACCGGACACATAAGCTCGGATAGCAAAGCAGCCATTTTATCAGCCAAACCGGCTGCCGGCAACCATGCGATGTTTTCATCAGATCATGAAACCATCGCTTATACCGTGGCAGACAGCCATTCCCCTGCTTCCGATTCTGGCGTGAAGGGACACACGGCAGGCCAAGAACCAGCAGGCTCCGACAGCCAGCCCCTTTACAGAGAGAACCCGCCGCCCGGTTACCCCGAAATCGCAAGGCAGCAGGGTTATGAGGGTGTTGTGCTCGTTGGAGCTGAAATCCTTGTCAATGGCCATGTCGGCGAGACAGTGATCCGAAAGTCATCCGGCTATGCCGTTCTAGATCAATCAGCCATCAGTGCAGTCAAAACTTGGAAATTTGAACCGGCAAAAAAGTCGGGCATCCCTTATAAAACATGGGCGGAATTGCCCGTAAAATTCGTAATCAGCAATCACAATTCCTAATCCTGGAAAATCTCTCTACCGGAGGAAGTATTCACATGAGCATTCAAAAGAAAAAGGAACGCCTTGGCGAAATCATCCTGGAGCGTTCCTTCAAATACAGCGAAAACCCGCCTTTTACGCTGGCCTCGGGCCGGCAGAGCAATTATTATTTCAANCACGGGCGGTTCCACGATTACCGCCATTGAACATGCCCGCAGGGCCGGACTGGTCATTGACCGCGTGATTGCGCTGATTGACCGTGAAGAAGGCGGCAAGGAAAATATTCTCCAGCATGTCGATCATCTGCAGTCTGTTTTCACCCGAACAGAAATCATGGCGTTACGAGCGCAGAAAGCTGCCGGCCGTCATGAGTAAAAGCACACTGTCCCCATTGAGTTGTGTGTTGTCCGTTTTATTGGTTTTTGCGGTGTGCTCCGTCGCCCGCGCATCGGTCGTTCCGGTAACCAGGTTCCGATCCGCGGATATGCCGGGCGGAGTGCCCCCCGGCTGGGTTTTGGATAAAAAAGCCGGCACACCGACATTGAAAATCGAGAAAGACGGGACAAATTATTACATGCATTTGCTCTCCCATGGCAACACGTCGTTCGGTTTCCGCACATCTGCCCGGGTGAACGTGAAAGATTTCCCGATTATCTCATGGCGCTGGAAGGTTAATAAACTGCCTGCCGGAGGCGATGTCCGCAGAAAAGAGACGGATGACCAGGCCCTGCAGGTTTATGTCGCTTTCAAGGAAACGGGGTTCCCATCCGTACTGAACACGCCTGTCGTCGGCTATGTCTGGGACAATGAAGCACCCAGAGGATGGAGCGGACGAAGCAAGCAGATTGGCGGCGATAAATTACGTTATGTTGTTTTGAGAAATAAGACGGACAAAACAGGCCAGTGGTACACGGAACGCCGCAATATCTACGAAGATTACAAAAGATTGTTTGCAGATATCAACGGTGGTGAACCGCTCGGCGTAACCACCGGCGTTCAGGTCCATATCAACACCCAGCGAACAAAGAATGCCGCCGATGGCATGATTGGCGATATATTCTTCAGCAGCGAGGTTAAAGATATCGCGGTAACCCAGGCCGCCAAAGAAAAAATTATGGCCCGAACCCCCGTTATTTCAGCCCCGAAACGGAAATCCATTCCGAAAGCCCCCGTAGAAATACCGGTCAGGGAGGATTTCAGCAAGGCCAGTTGCGTGAATATCAGCGTTGAATTTGAAACCAATTCAACTCATGTTCATCAGAGCCTCGATGACAAGGCACCAATCATCCTGGAATATCTGGTAAAGAATCCAGGTGCAAAGCTGACGATTACCGGCCACACGGACAATGTCGGGTCAGAGACATACAACATGGAACTGTCCCGTCAGCGTGCCGAAGGCGTTAAAAGTTACCTCGTCGAAAAATTCAGCATCGACGGGGAACGGCTGATCGCCAAAGGCGTAGGGTCATCCGAACCTGTTGCCGACGTGTGCGGCTTTAAAGTACTGCGGGTGGAAACCATAGAAGCCATGCGCCTAACCGCGTATGAAATTGAACACATCAAAACCGGTGCAAAAGTTTTGCACCTGCACGCCTTTGACCGCGAGAATTTATACGCCATCGGTTTCCGGACACCGCCCGAGGATTCGACGGGCCTGCCTCATATTCTGGAACATTCCGTTCTGGCCGGCTCGGAAAAATATCCACTCAAGGATGCCTTCAAGGAACTGATACGCTCCACCATGCAGACATTCATCAATGCCTTTACCTACCCGGACAAAACGGTCTATCCGGTGGCCAGTCAGATCAGGACGGACTTCTTCAATCTTGCCCGCGTATACACGGACCTGGTTCTGCATCCCCGCATGCTCAAAGAAACCTTTCTGCAGGAAGGCCATCACCTGGAATTTGCCATCCCCGGCAACACGGAAAGCGATCTGATCATTTCCGGCATTGTCTATAATGAAATGAAGGGGGTCTATTCGTCCCCTGATTCACTGATGTACAAAGACATCCAGGAAAATCTTTATCCCGACACCATTTACGCCTTGGATTCCGGGGGCGATCCGGACGTGATTCCCGATCTGACGTATGAACAATTCAGGGATTTTCACCGGAAGTATTACTCTCCGACCAATGCGCGTTTCTTTATTTATGGCGATATTCCGACCTCCGATCATCTGCAGTTTCTGGCTGAGATACTGGCCGGTCTTAACCGCGTGGAGGTTGATTCTTCAATCAAAAGCCAGTCAATTTTCCCCGGGCCACGACGTGTTTCCGGCACGTACCCCGTGGATCAAGACGAATCCATCACAAACAGAACCGTTGTCAACATGGCATGGATGCTGGCGGAAAATAAAGATTTTGAAACAGCCCTTCTTCTGGAAATTCTTTCCGGTCTGCTGGTAGGCAGCGCGGCCAGTCCCTTGCGGCAGGCGCTGATTGACTCCGGCCTCGGTGAAGATATGACACCGGTCTCCGGCATGGAATCGGATTTGAAGCAGTTGATGTTTTGCGCGGGCCTGCGCAACGTACAAAATAACGACATTCAGAAAATTGAAAAACTGATTCTTGACTCACTGGAAAAGATTGTGGCGAAAGGATTTGACAGGGAACTGGTAGAAGGCATTCTGCATCAGGTTGAATTTCACGGCAAGGAAATATCCCGTGGTTCTTACCCTTATGGCATTACCCTGATGGGCAACGTCTTTCAGACCTGGCTTTATGACGGAGATCCCCTGGTAGGTCTTGATTTTGCAAAGGCCATTGAACGCATTCGAAATCTCTGGACAGATGATCCGCAGATATTCCAGAAAATGACCCGAAAGTGGCTT
>PHBN01000100.1 GCA_002840635.1 Deltaproteobacteria bacterium HGW-Deltaproteobacteria-1 | reverse complement strand
CATCATCCGTGTCCGGGCGCGGGCGCTGATTGAAAAGAATGCCCGCAACGACAAGGAAACAATCGTTGTTACCGAGCTGCCGTATCAGGTCAACAAAGCGGTCCTGATTGAAAAAATAGCCGAACTGGTGCGCGACAAGAAAATCGCCGGAATTTCTGATTTGCGTGACGAATCGGACCGGGAAGGCATCCGCGTCGTGATTGAGCTCAAGCGTGATGAGAATTCCGCCATTATTCTCAATCAGCTTTATAAATTCACACAGATGGAAGTCTCGTTCGGCATTATCATGCTGGCGATTTCCGAAGGCCGTCCACAGGTATTCAATCTCAAAGAAGTCCTCGAGAAGTTCATTGCTTTTCGTCAGGAAGTGGTTGTCCGCCGCACGCAGTTTGATCTGGCGCGCGCAAAAGAACGGGCGCATATTCTGGAAGGCTATATCATAGCCTTGAACAACATCGATGAAATCATCAAAGTCATCAAGGCGGCCAAAAATCCCAACGAAGCCTCGGTGGCGTTATGTGCGAAATTCAATTTGTCGGAGATTCAGGCCAAAGCCATTCTGGAAATGAGGCTGCAACGTCTTACCGGACTGGAAAGAGACAAGATTGATGCCGAATATGCGGAAGTGACTGCATTGATTGCAAGGCTGGCCGGTATCCTGGCTGACCCGAAGAAAGTCCTGAAGGTGATTATCGACGAACTCAATGATATAAAAAATAAATATGGTGATGAACGCCGCACGGAAATTGTTGCCAGCACCGAAGACATCAATATTGAAGACATGATCGTAGAAGAAGATGTGGTGGTCACGATATCACACGCCGGATACATCAAGCGCAACGCGGTCAGTCTATATAAGAGCCAGCACCGCGGGGGACGTGGCAAAGTCGGCATGGGGACCAAAGAAGAAGACTTTGTGGAAAAGATCTTCATCGCCTCCACGCATCATTACCTTTTAGTCTTCACCAGCGCAGGCAAAGTACACTGGCTGAAAGTGTATCAGATTCCGCAGGCAGGCCGGGCCGCCAAAGGCAAGGCAATGGTTAATCTGGTCTATTTTCCTCGCATCGAAACTCGGCATGGCGATTCGTTTCCGGGAAGACGATGTCCGCGATATGGGCCGGACGGCACGCGGCGTGCGCGGCATCAATCTCGATGAGGGTGACGACGTTATCGGTGTGGATATTCCCGCTCAAAACACTTACATGCTGACCATTTCGGAAAACGGCTACGGCAAATGCACGCCGATTGACGAATATCGGGTCCAGTCACGAGGTGGCAAGGGCACCATCAATTTAAAAACAGTTGCCAAGATCGGCAATGTATCCGGCGTGTTGCAGGTTCAGGGCGAAGAGAACATCATGCTCATCAGCAATGCCGGCAAAGTGATCCGTCTGAAGGTGCAGGAAGTTCCGGTCAATCATCGTGTGACCCAGGGTGTCAAACTCATCGACCTCGAACCGGAAGAAAAACTCGTTGGAGTTGCACGCACGACATCCGAAGACAAGGATGACGACACAGAGGGCAATGGCGCCGATGAGACGGATGTGACAACAGAAGAAAACGGAACGCCGGAAGAAGACTAGACCGTCGTTTCATCATCACTAACAAAAGGGCGCCTCGAGGCGCCCTTTTTTATGGTAGGTTTTGCGATTCCGGCCACGTGCGAAGACAAGGCTTCTTGTTGATGACGGCATAATAGGTTATACTACCACTATGCTGAGCTACACATTATTTGACCACACCGCGGATATAGGGGTTGAAATATTAGGGCGCACGAAGAAGGAACTTTTTGCCCATGCAGCCCATGCTTTGTTCGATATCATGATTCAGACCACCTTCCATAAAAACAGGAAAAGCCGAGGGGGAAAAGGAAGGCAACTCATTAAGATGGTGGACGGGGCGGATGTGGAGGACCTGTTCATTAACTTTTTACGCGAGCTTCTTTACCTGTTCAACGGTAAGAGATGGGTGGTTGATCACTGCGAGATGATCGAATGCAGTAATACAAGACTCATCGCGACGTTATGGGTTGAGCCATACAATAAAAAAAAACATTCAATGAAAACAGAGATCAAAGCGGTTACTTACTCCGGCTTAAGCGTTAAAAAGTTCAAATCAGGCTGGATGGCGAGGTTGATTTTCGATGTCTGATGACGACCTCGTAAAATGTCCATATGCGACGTTGCGCTGCATCCCCCGTCATTGCGGCGTACACATAAAAGTACGCCTCATTCCTCGGGATTTGCGCGCCTTGCCTCTGGAGCATTTTACGAGGTCGTCGAAAAAATTTAATCTTTGCACTTTGTATGAGAATTCGTAATGTCTGAAATTAAACTGGAAAAACTCGACGACAACAGATGGCTTCTTCCGCAGACGGGTTCCATGCGTGTGCCGGGGATCATCTACGCCAACGACAAAATCCACGATCTGCTTCAACACGACGAAAGCACCAAACAGGTGGCGAATGTTGCCCATCTGCCGGGCATCGTCAATTTCTCGCTGGCCATGCCGGATATTCACTGGGGGTACGGTTTCCCAATCGGAGGGGTGGCGGCTTTTGATATGGACGGGGGCATAGTATCGCCGGGCGGCGTGGGTTACGACATAAACTGCGGCTGCCGCCTGATGACAACAGGGCTTGCCCTTGACGATATCCGGGGGAAAATAAAGGATCTGACTGTTGCTTTGTATCAGCGCATTCCAACGGGTGTGGGTTCAACAGGCTATGTCAAGCTCTCTGGTAAAGATCAGAAAAAAGTGCTTGAGGAAGGTGCAAAATGGGCTGTACGAAACGGTTTCGGATCCCTCCAGGACCTGGAAACAACGGAAGACGGCGGCTGTCTGAGCGGTGCCGACCCGGAGCAGGTTTCAGCGCGTGCCCTCGAGCGCGGAAAGCAGCAGCTCGGCACACTGGGTTCGGGCAATCACTTTCTGGAAATTGAAGTCGTGCAGGACATCTTTGATGAAAAAGCGGCCGGGGCGTTTGGGCTGAGCAAGGGGCAGATTGTCGTTATGATCCATACCGGGTCGAGGGGGCTGGGCTACCAGATCTGCGATGATTATCTGGCGCTTATGGTGAAGCATCAATCGGAAACCGGCATCGCACTGCCGGACCGTCAGCTGGCCTGCAACTATCTGGCCTCGCAACGCGGGAAGAATTATCTGGCAGCCATGGCCTGTGGTGCCAATTACGCCTGGGCCAACCGGCAGATTCTGATGCATCTCACACAGGAGGTTTTTGAAAAATCACTGAGCATAGCACCGCGTGAACTGGGGATGCGACTGGTCTATGATGTCTGCCACAACATCGCCAAAATTGAGTCGTTCAAAATTAATGGTGTTGAGAAAAAACTGTGTGTTCATCGTAAAGGTGCGACGCGGGCTTATCCGGCAGGTCATGAAGCAGTTCCCGCAAGATATAAAAGTGTCGGCCAGCCCGTGCTGATTCCAGGGGACATGGGCGCTGGTTCTTATATATTAGTTGGTCAGGAGAAAGCCATGCAGGAGACCTTCGGCAGCGCCTGTCATGGCGCCGGACGGGTCATGAGCCGAACCCAGGCCATCAAGACCAGCCGGGGCCGATCCATCAGCCGCGAGCTGGCCGACCAGGGTGTTTTGGTGATGGCCGGCAGCAAGGGAACGCTGGGCGAAGAAATGCCGGAAGCTTATAAGAATTTGAACGATGTCGTCCAGGTGGTCCATGATGCGGGAATTGCGAAAAAGGTGGCGAGGCTTAAATCCATCGCCTGCATCAAGGGATGATTGATGAAATCTTTAAAATGTTCCGCTCTTCGCTCAGAATATCCTGCAACTGTGGCTCTAATGCTCATTCCGCGACAGCCGAAAACTCGCCCTGTGGGATCAAACAGTTCGGCTGTCTGATGCTGCATTTCGTAAAGAGCCACAACGTTTAGGATATATTCGCGGGAGAGCATACCATTTTAAAGATTTTACTAAATGGAGTATTTTGGTTCGAATTGACTTTTTTACAGGCTCGGCATAAGAAGACCATATCAATAAAATACGGAGAACAGAATGGTCGAAATTATTTTTGACGAAAGTGAAGACTGGGATAAACGCGTGTTGTGCAGTGACGGGTCCTGTATCGGCACGATCGGTTTGGACGGTAAATGCAGGGAATGCGGTAAAACTTATGAGGGCGTTCTCCCCCAGGGTCACGATAAAGAAACTGCTGAACCCATCATCATAGAGAAAGCAAATCCTGTTTCACCGGAAGACTTTGCCTCCGACGACGAATGGGACAAAAGGGTTTTGTGCAGTGACGGCGCGTGCATCGGTGTTATTGGACCGGACGGCAAGTGCAGGGAATGCGGGAAACCAATCTAGTGTAGTGCGTCACAAATCACTTGCATAGATTTGCGATGCACTACACTAGAACAAGGGGTCTTGCCACCCTTCAGTGGTGGTTGCAACCCCTTGTTCTAAGCTTATTTGAAAATATCCCTGAAATGCAGCACTATTATTTGTAAAGAAGCATTAGACTCCCCATATTATAAATTATTTACAGTTATTACTTCTTTTGGTTTAACGGACAAACCTTGAGACATTCATCGCAGCTGATCCAGTAATTGTGGCCGGCGGTATTGATGACGCGCTCGATATTTTTCAAACCGGCCTCGCTGCTTAAGGCCAGCGGATAAATGGCATGCTTGATCGTGTGACCCAGGCAGGTCATTTTGTTGAATTTGCCGTCCGCATCAAAAGCTTTTGCCGGGCAGACTTTGAAACAGGCTTTACAGGCGGGAGGACAGGGATCAGAAGGAAGCATCGGGTCTGCGTCGATAACCGCATCTGTGACAACGGCCCCTAGCCGCAAAAGCGCGCCATGTCGGGGATGATAAGCCTGGCCGCTCCGGCCGAAACTTGCTAGCCCGGCATTGACCGCGGCGTGTTTCAGGGACAAAAGCCCCCACGGTTCAAACTGATGAAAGACCATCGGGGCGTAGCTCGGTATAGGGACGGCCAAATACTTTCCGATAGATTCGATATAATTGCAAAGGGCGAGAGCTGTTTCATCAATGCGCATATAGGCGCTGTGATAACTTCGATGCAGGGCATAAAGATTATAATCCGGTGATTTGAGTATTCCCCGGGGAACGGCAATGCCAAAGACAATCACGGTTTGTGCACCCCGGCAAACACGTTTGGGGTGATGTGCCTCAGGTGCGGCGGCAAATCGATCTACTGATGCGAAACCAAGATCGGTTACCATCGGCTTTAAAAAATTGCCAATCGTTTGCTTTAAGTTATCAATCATTAAAACTCGTAGAGCTGTGCCCCCGGCACCACTGTAAATTTGTGTTTCAATAAAACGTCTATTGCCTTTTCCGGATCGTCAAAGCGGAAGATTATAACGGCGTTCTGACCGCTTTTTTCAACGAAGGCATAAAGATATTCAACATTGATGGCTTCCAGGGTCAGGACTTCCATGATGCTGTGCAGGCCGCCCGGCTGATCGGGAACTTCAACGGCCACGACAACGGTCTTGCTGACGCGAAACCCAGCGTCCTTGAGGACCTTGTTGGTTTTTTCCACATCATTGACGATTAAACGCAAAATGCCGAAATCCACGGTTTCAGCCAGCGACAGGGTGCGGATATTGATTTTGTTTTCTTTCAGCACACGGGTGGCGTGTTCAAGTGAACCGGGTTTGTTTTCCAGAAAAACAGAGATTTGTTCGACTTTCATATTTCCTCCAGAATTCTTTTGTTCATGTTGTCGGTTGAAGCCGCCGGGCACCCTTAAAGAATATCGGGCCATTTCCCGCGGGATGCCGTGTTTCCCTGAAAAATGAACAGCATCAAATGATGCGTTTGTCGATGACCTTCCTGCTTTGTTCCTTCAAGGTTTGCGGGGCAACCAGTTTGACGCGTGGAGATATGCTTAAATAATCCTTCATGTCTTTCACAATTCTTTTTTCAATGATCTGCAATTCCTTGACGCCGCCCGATTCGCTGAAGAATTTATCGCTGACTTCCACTTGAAGTTCGACGGCGTCCAGGGCTCCAACCTTGTCGACAATCAGTTGATAGTCAGACTCGACACCTTGAATCTCATTGAGAATCGCTTCCACCTGAGCGGGAAAAATATTGATGCCACGGATTGTCAGCATATCGTCGCTGCGCTTGAGTACGCGTTCCATCCGGATATGGGTGCGGCCGCAGCGGCAGGGTTCGGGAATCAAGCGTGAGATATCGCCTGAACGGTAACGGACCAGCGGAAACGCTTCTTTGGTCAAACTGGTAAAGACCAGTTCGCCTTCT
>PHBN01000445.1 GCA_002840635.1 Deltaproteobacteria bacterium HGW-Deltaproteobacteria-1 | reverse complement strand
GGCTGCTAAATTCTTGTTAAACAAAAGTTGAACCATCATGCAAAAAAACCGGGCCATATTTCTGGATCGTGACGGAACCATCAACGAAGAAGTCGGCTACATTGAACGACTGGAAAAGCTTGTCATCATTCCGGCCGCTTTTGAGGCAATCCGGTTGATAAACCTCAGCGGCTTTAAGGCCATCGTCATCACCAACCAGGCGGGCATTGCCAAGGGACTCTTTAATGAATCTTTTGTGAAGCAGACGAACGATCATCTGCAGCAGTTTCTCAAACAAAAGGGGGCGGTCATCGACGCTTTCTATTTCTGCCCGCATCATCCGACCGAAGGTATTCCCCCTTACCGCCGGGTTTGTGATTGCCGCAAACCGGCTCCCGGTCTTTTTCATCAGGCAGCGCGGGACATGGCCATCGATCTTGCCGGATCTTTCATGATCGGTGACCGCTACCGGGACATGGAAGCGGCCCATCGAGCGGGTATAAAAGGAGTGCTGGTGAAAACGGGTTATGGTGCGGATGTTCTCGAAAATATCGCGGAGAATATTTTAAAGGCCGTCCACTGGATACTGGAGAACCGGACATGAATATTCTGATCGTCAAACTCAGCGCCATCGGCGATGTCATTCACACGCTGCCTTCGCTTGCGGCCCTGCGCCGCCTGTATCCTGACGCACACATCACTTGGGTGGTGGAAGAAGCGGCGACAGATCTCGTCCTTCATCATCCACTGCTTGACCGGGTTATTATTTTTCGCCGTAAAAAATGGATTGAGGATTTTAAAAAAGGAAACTTTCAATCCGTCCGGAGGGATGCGTGCTCGTTTCTTGAAGAATTGAGAAGCCGGCGCTATGATCTGGTCATCGATTTTCACGGTCTGTTAAAAAGCGCCATGGTTGTTCTGGCGAGCGGCGGGAAAAGAAAACTGGGGTATGATTCCTGGCAGGAACTGAGCGGCCTGTTTCTGAATGAGAAAATCCCGGAGGATATGAACAAACATGCGGTGGACCGATATCTGGATTTCCCGCGTTACCTTGGAGCGGAACCCGGACCGGCCGAATTCATTCTGCCCGTCAATCCCGAGGCGGAGAACAGGAGCCGCGCGCTGATGGATTCTTATAATCTGACAAGAAAAAATTTCATCGCTATCAATCCCGTTGCCTACTGGGAAACGAAGCTCTGGGACAATGAAAAATTCGCAGTCCTTGCTGATTTAATTAAAGATAGAATGAAACTGGACGTGGTTTTTACGGGAAGCAGGAAAGAGGACGCGGCAGACATTGTGTCACGCATGAAGGGAGAAGGGATAAACCTGGGAGGGGAAACAACTTTGACGGAACTGGCCTGCATCTATAAAGATGCGCTTGCCGTCATTAGTACAGATTCAGGTCCGATGCACCTGGCGGCGGCAACCGGCACGCCGGTAATCGCTCTTTTCGGACCAACCGATCCGGCAAGAACGGGCCCTTATGGGACAGGCCACGTTATTATCAGGGCGGATTTGTCATGCAGTCCTTGCCTGTTGAAAAAATGTCCGACAAGAAAATGTATGAATGACATTCATCCAGAGCAGGTGCTGGTTGCCGTTGAAAAATTGTTAGGCCATCCTTCCTGATTTTATCTTTTTACGAATAAATAAACTAATGAATGTAAAAAGGATAAAGCTGACGGCCAGAAAGATCACCACCGCCCATAAGTTATGAGCATTGGCCAGCAGGATTCCGGCGCCAACGACCAGCTGCATTGCGGCGTAAAGGAGGGTGACCTTCCAGTGGGCAATCCCGGCCTCGTTCGCCAGCAACTGATACAGGTGGCGGCGGTGCGGACGGAAGAGATTTTCATGATCGCGAAGGCGGATGGCCATTGTTGTCAAC
>PHBN01000099.1:726-8947 GCA_002840635.1 Deltaproteobacteria bacterium HGW-Deltaproteobacteria-1 | reverse complement strand
CATTTTTTCTTCACAGTACTTCTGGATCTCTTCTTTGCTTATTTCAAAACCATCCTTGATGACAATAATTGCTTTAGGCACCTCACCGCGCAGACGATCCTGAATTTTAATAACCGCCGCCTCTTCAATGAGCGGATGGCTGAGCAGCACACCTTCAATCTCCAGAGGAAAAACCTTAACACCCGCTACCTTCATCATCCCGGTCTTTCGGCTGGCAAAATAATAATAATCATCCCTGTCTCTCTTTACCATGTCACCGGTGCAATACCAGCCGTCTTTCATATACATTCCAGTTTCTTCAGGTTGATTATAGTATCCTCCGCACACACCGGGACCTTTGATCAACATCTCCCCCACTTCATCGGGAGGCAGTTCCTCCCCGTCATCTCCCACCACCTTCACCTCATAGTAAGGAGATGGTCTTCCCATCGAACCCGGCCTGTGTCCGCCTGAGACAGGGGCGACCAGAGCGATCCCTGATGTCTCCGTGCTCCCCCATACAGGGATCATGGAAACGCCGAACCGCTCCTTAAATTTTTCCTCCAGGGTCGGATGCGTATACATTCCTCCGCTCTCCGGTATTCTTAAAGAACTCAGATCGAACGGGGCGGATAACGGCAATCGTGCCAGAGTGTCGTAGATTGAGGCAACGGCCATCATACACGTTACGCGATGCTCTGAAATTGCCGCTGCCACTGTTTTAGGATAGATCCCCTCGATCAAAACAGCCGTTCCTCCGAGGTATAAAGATCGAGCGAACAGCTCATGCGGATGGCTGAATACCGGAAACATGCATACATGCATGTCTTCCCCTGTCAGGCCCAGGCTTTCTGTCGCTGAAAGAGTGTTCCAGTATATGTTAGCGTGAGTTGTCACGGCCCCTTTCGGGAATCCGGTCGTGCCGGAGGTAAAATTCAAATAAACGATATCCTCATCACGGATCTGCACATCGGGCGGATCCAATGAAGGCCGTGCAAAAGCATCGTCCCAGTACAGGTGCCGACCTGTCTCTTTTTGCCCGACCACAATGATCTTTTCTTCTGAGCAGTGTTCTTCAAGCTGAGAAATAAGATTCTGAAACTGTCCGTCAACGATCATCACCGTTGGATTGGTCTGTTTTAAAAGATACTCGATATTTTCATGCGTCTGATTGTAATCTACAGGAAAAACAATCCCTCCCGCACAGGCAACACCAAGAAAAGAAATGAGGACTTCCGGCGTTTTCTGCAACACAAGCCCAACCCGATCACCTTTCCTGAGCCCCATGGATATCAGGAAATTCGCCAGAGTCTTTGATCGCTCATGGAATTCCCAGTAGGAAATCCTCGAGTTTCCGCAGATGATTGCTGTTTTCTCAGGAAAGATCCCTGCATTTCGCTCCAACATCTCAACGATGGTCATATCAATTTACCCTTATGCAACGATAAAAGGCCCCTAAGAAGCTCCTCTGCCGCTCAAAACCTGCCAGTTTTTATCAAAAAGATTATAGTCCCGAATGGGTAGGGGCCTTGGGCCAACAAGACTCATGTCTCCTTTCAAGACATTGATCAATTGAGGAAATTCGTCAATGCTTCTCTTTCTCAAAAATTTCCCGATTTTTGTCACCCGGGGATCATTCTTGATTTTAAATACCGGACCATCCACCTCATTTAATTTTTCCAGTTCCACCTGTCTCTTTTCCGCGTCTTCCGTCATCGTGCGAAACTTGTAGAAATCAAACCGACGCTTATTATAACCAACTCTTTCATGAACGAAAAAAACCGGTCCCGGCGAGTCGAGTTTAATCAGGATTCCAGCAACCAGAAAAATGGGAGACAGGGCAGTCAGGGCAAAAAAGGAAATCATGACATCCATAACACGTTTGATTCGTAGAAAAAGTCCATCATTAGGACCCATGTGCAGCGTAAAAAACGGGACACCATCCAGATATTCGATCGTGGACCTGTAAGATGATGAATCAAGCAACGTGTCAGCAATGAAACGGACTTTAAGGCCCTGCTCTTTACACAGTTCCAAAACCTTCATGATCTCATCATAAAAAGATCTCAGCGGAAGAGCGATGATCACCTCATCCACAATATATTGATTAAGAACCTCCGAAAAATGGTCCAGGTCGGACAGCATTTCAATCTGTCCGGGTTCTGCTTTGTATTCCTTATCCACGAAACCGAGAATATGATAGCCCATCTCTTTATGCGCCATGATATGATCGGCAAATCTCGAACCTCGTTCATTCGTTCCCACAATGATGATATGCCTCAGATTCCGGCCTCTGTAGCGAAACATAACCAGAATCAAGCGCATGATCATTCTTATTGATACGGTCAGGATCGTTGTTGAGGTCCAGAAGATGAAAATAAAGGATGTATTGAAAACCCAGGGGTAAAAAATAATTGCAATGCCGGACAGGATAAAGGTTCCCAGAGAGGTGGTTTTCAGAACGTCTATGGATTCTTCAAGACTCCAACTGAAGCGCTTTGTTTCATAAAGGCCCATCAGTTGAAAAATAATATGCCAGATGAGTCCGCCGAAAATGATGACCATGAAGTCCTGAACCGTCAACCATTTTGAAAAAACATGGACCAAGTCTACAGGCTTCTCCCAGACACCGACAATCATAAGGGTCATGGATAGACTGCAGAATAATATGGCAATGTCTGAAAGCTTATAAAGAATTACAAGAATCGCTCGTCGAAAGACCATGTATGATTCACACCATTTCGGTCAGGGAATGTAAATTAAAATTTAAAATATTTTTCAAGGTAGCGAATGAGCTCTTCAGTTTCTTTCATGTCCAGTTGCTGTTGTGCATCGCTCCAGGCTGCAGCAGGATTGAAATGAGACTCAAACACTAAACCGTCGGCGCCGGCAGCCAGTGCCGCATGGGCGATCGGCAAAACAATATCCTTCCTTCCAAGTGAATGGCTGATATCGACAATCACCGGCAGTGAGGTCTCCTTTTTTAAAATGGGAATGGGGTCTGTGTCTCAAAAGTCCGTATGCCCCGTTCACACAAAATAATCTCCTCATTGCCACCGTTGTATATATATTCGGCAGCCAGGATAAACTCTTCGATTGTGGCCATGAATCCCCTTTTCAACAAGACGGGTTTCCTGCTTTTCCCGATTTGCTTCAAGAGTGAGTAGTTAAACATGTTTCTTGTGCCAACCTGTAAAATATCGGCATACTTTTCAATCAGGGGAATATCCTCGGATGACATCACTTCCGTGACGACTCGCATATCCAGGGATGTTGCAACCTCTTTCAATATTTTCAACCCCTCTTCACCCAGTCCCTGAAAGTTATATGGCGACGTTCGCGGTTTGAAGGCACCTCCCCGAAGCAGGCGAATCCCCATATTCTTAAGGTATGTTGCCGTTTTCAATACTTGCTCCGGATACTCCACCGCGCACGGCCCACCGATCAACACCGGAATTCCGTTGCCAATGACCACACCGCCGACATTGATCACCTTGCCATCTTTTCCCTTGTGGCGACTGACCTTAAGTTTTTGGCGCGTCCCCGCACCCATCTCTTTCACGGAGACTTTGAATATCTCCATAAAAACACGCTGCATGTCTTCCGCAGGCATGGGGCCCCGGGTTTTCATTAATACATCTTTTAACATCTCCGATTCTCTCACCGGATCAAAGTGCGGAAGCCCCATTTTATCTTTTATTATACCAATCTTATTAGAAATGGAAAAAAAATGGTTGAGATGGTTTATGATATCTTCATTCACAGCGGTCATCTCATCCCTGAGCTTATTGAGTTTTTTTTGATTATCTTCCATAATGAATAATGTCCTTACTTAGTTGCATTTTGTCAATGTGTCCGTATATGTTGCCAATTCAAATTCCCATGTTTTCACTCGGATATTTTGAAAAGATTTCAAAAAGATGTCTTTTGATACAGCTCCGCCCTCTTGATTACATAGTGCGTTCTTACCACTTGGCGCCACATCGAAGGTTAATTCTTCTGAAGGACGCATAAACGATTTATTTTACTACTAAATATTATAAATTCATTCAATATAAATCTTTTGGGAAATTGCCTCTTTTTACCTCATTACCGGGTTTCATTTTCCAATTTGTTCTCATTACCATATCCTTAAGAATACCTGATATTATTTGGGAATATGATTTCAAAGCAGTTATAGAACTGATGGGTGAATTTGACAATCGCTGCAACAACAGCATCGATTGTTCTTTCCACCTACGAGAATCTGACTAAAGAAAAATATATAAGGGATTTATTTCCCAGGGTTGACCTCTATTCCTGGCAACATATAATTAAAAATTTGTCTATACTGCAGTTTCAATCATTAAAATTTATACCATTTTCCTAAACACAGGCCAAGAAAAAACGACTTATTCCTTCATTTTTTTAGTACGCAATCCCGCACCATAAACAATGCTGCTTTACCTTATATATATTACATCAGTTTTTGTGTATTCGTCATAAATTTTTTCTTTGATGAAAAGCTCGTATAAATAAGGGTCAATGTGCCGATCCCGCACCATCCCTTCCATGATTTTCAGAGCTTCATTTACGGTATGGCCTTTTTTGTATGGCCTGTCTTTGGCGGTAAGCGCCTCGAAAATATCGGCCAGGGCAATAATGCGCGACTGCAGGAAAAGCTGGTCGCCCCTTAAGCCTGAAGGATAACCGCTGCCGTCAAGTTTTTCGTGATGAGCGGAAGCATATTCGGCTATTCTCCTCAATTTTCTGGGAAATGGAAGCCTGGACAGCATTTTATATGTTACAGCCGCGTGGTTATTGATGATACCTCTCTCCTCATCATTGAGCGTACCGCAGGGGATGCTCAGGTTGTATATTTCATCTTCTGTAAGCAGCGGCAGGGCTTGCGTAGAGGTGCGCCACTTCCTGCGGGCAATCTGCCGGATCCGTTCGACCATATCATCCCGAACGATCTCACTGCCGGCATTCAGCTTCACCAGGAATTCACACTCTTCATCGAGGACCAGGATTTCTCTTTCCGCATTCCGTAGGGTTTGAGCATCCGCTTTCTTTTGCGCGTCTTCCGCTGTGTGCTGACATTCCCGTTTGAGCATCTCAAAACGTGTTTTGATTTCTTCAATCCGGTCGTACACTTTTTCCAGTTTTGTTGATTTGTCAACAACATGGTCGGGAGTGGTAATCTTCCCGATATCATGCAGCCAGGCGGCCATGCGCAGTTCCTTCAGTTCATCACTTGAAAATTGGATTTGGGCAAAATGCCCTTCATGGCAGGTATTGATTTTTTCGGCAATGCTCATCGTCAAATCGGCCACACGCCGGACGTGCCCACCGGTGTAGGGAGATTTTTCGTCAATGGCAACGGCTATCGTCTGAATGAACGAATCCAGCAGATTCTCCAACTGCCCGATCAGCAGATTGTTGGTCAGAGATACCGCGGCTTGTGAGGCAAGAGATAAGGCCAGATCTTCAGATTCCGGAGAAAACGGAATCACCCGGCCGCTCTCTGGGTCCCTGGCATTGACAAGCTGCAAGACTCCGATGATGTCTTTTTCATGGTTGCGCATCGGAACAACCAGAATGGATTGCGAACGATAACCTGTTTTTTGATCAAATAACCGGGGACCTTCACAATTAAAAATCTGCTCGGTATAAACATCGGAAATATTGACAGGACGGCCGGTAATCGCCACATGCGCAGACACATTGGCGTGATTGGGCGAGCCCTCGGAATTGGTCAGTTGGACAGGCGGCCAGGTCATTTCACCAGCGGCGCCACCCATATTCAAACCCAGAGACTCATTTTGCACGAAAGCAAACTTAAGTTCCCTTTCGTTGTCCGACATTAAATACAGGGTACCGCCGTCAGCCCGGGTGATGATGCGCGACTCGGTCAGTATCCTTTCCAGCAGGCGATCAATGTCTCTTTCTGAGGATAGCGCCACTCCGATCTGAGCTAACCTTCTCAGGTGATCGGCAGTGATCGAATCACGGCTGTTTTTTTTCTCTTGCATGATTTTCCCCCTCCGTTGCACTTGATCAACGGATAACAACCAGCGGAACAATCTTCTCCAGTTGTTTCTTCAATTTCAAAAACTCTTTTTCCGGGTATGAATTTTCCCCTGCATATTCGGGATCCAGCGTTTGTGCCGGTTGAAATCTCTGTAGAGCGTAGCGCTTTGCACCGGCAATCTCTTTTGCGATGGCCAGAATATCTTTTGGCGTCAGCATGGATTTAACAACGGTTGTACGGAACTCCTGCGGAATTTTGGACTTTAAAACAAGGCGGACACTTTCGGCAATAATGGCGGCATCCACCGTGGTGTTCACGAAACTCTGGTATCTATCTCTGGGTGCTTTGATGTCCAGCGCGACGAAATCCAGAAGATTTTCCTTCAGCAAACGACCAAGAACATCCGGATGCGAACCGTTGGAATCCAGTTTTACGGCAAAGCCCATTTTGCGGATCTTTTGAATAAAAGGAACCAAATCCTCCTGCAGCGTCGGTTCCCCTCCGGTGATGGTTACCGCATCGAGCTTTCCCCGGCGATGCTCTAAAAAATCCAGGATGTCTTTTGTAAACAAACAGGGGTTATATAATTTTGGGTCCACCAGTTGAGGATTGTGACAGTAGGGACAGCGGAAATTGCAGCCCTGGGTAAAGATAATTGCACTGAT
This sequence comes from Deltaproteobacteria bacterium HGW-Deltaproteobacteria-1, assembly GCA_002840635.1. GTDB lineage: Bacteria > Desulfobacterota > Syntrophia > Syntrophales > Smithellaceae > UBA8904. The sequence goes on along the minus strand of PHBN01000099.1, from coordinate 2,290 downwards.
CTTTCCCGGATAATCGATTAAGGAAACTTTTTGTAAACCACCGATGTTCATCAATTCTTCTTCTAAAAAAGTACAGACATGAAATGTCCTGAAGCAGCAGTATTTGCGGCCATCTTCTGATTATCCTTCAGCACATCGCGACTTACTGAAGCCGGTAAACCTGCCGTGAATCAAACTCTTCCTGCTTGCCCTTGTTCCACTGCTTCACGGGACGGAGATAACCCACAACGCGCGAATAGACCTCGCAGGCTTCCGCGCAGGTCGGACAATTTTCCATTTCTCCCTTGATATAGCCGTGCGACGGGCAGACGCTGAATGTCGGCGTAAAGGTCAAATAAGGCAGGCGATAAGATGAGCAGATTTTTCTCACAAGGGCCTTGACCGCCATGGGATCATCGATGCGTTCCCCTGCAAATGTGTGGAAAACCGTACCGCCGGTATAACGGGTTTGGATTTCGTCCTGCAAGTCCAGTGCTTCGAAGATATCGTCGGTATAATTCACCGGCAGCTGGGAGGAATTGGTGTAGTACGGTTCTGCTTTTTTTGACTTTCCGTCGCTTGCCGTAATAATGTCCGGATACTTGACTTTGTCGATGCGGGCCAGGCGATAGGATGTTCCTTCCGCAGGCGTGGATTCCAGATTATAATTATTGCCGGTTTCTTTCTGATAAGCAATAAGCCGCGTCCTCATGAAATCCAGAACCGATTTGGTGAAGGCCTGGCCATCCGGTGTGGCGATGTTCATGCCCAGCAGGTTCAGGCAGGCCTCATTCATCCCGACCAGCCCGATGGTGGAGAAATGATTCTTCCAGTATTCGTTGAATCTTTCTTTGACATTGCGCAGGTAATATTTCGTATAGGGATAGAGATTACCGTCGGTAAATTTCTCCAGCACCTTTCGCTTGGTCTCCAGGCTTTCCCTGGCAAGGTCCATCAGTCTGGCCAGATGCTCCATGAAGTCTTTTTTGGATTTGGCCAGATAGCCAATGCGTGGCATGTTGATGGTGATCACGCCGATGGAGCCGGTCAGGGGGTTGGAACCGAAAAGACCGCCTCCTCGCATGTGCAGTTCCCTGTTGTCGATGCGCAGACGACAGCACATGCTGCGCGCGTCTTCAGGATTCATATCGGAATTGATAAAATTGGAAAAGTACGGCACGCCGTACTTCGCCGTCATTTCCCACAGATCAGTCATGTTGGGATTGTCCCAGTCAAAATTTTTCGTGATGCTGTACGTGGGAATGGGAAAGGTAAACACCCTGCCCCTGGCGTCGCCTTCGGCCATCACTTGCAGAAACGCCTTGTTGAACAGATCAAGTTCCTCCTGGAATTCCCCATAGGTTTCCTTTTGGGGCTTGCCGCCGATGATCACGTGCTGATTTTTGTAGTATTTGGGAACCGTCAAATCGAGAGTGACATTGGTAAAAGGGGTCTGAAAACCGACTCGTGTCGGAACGTTGATGTTAAAGATGAACTCCTGAAGTGCCTGCTTGATTTCCTTGACGCTTAAACCGTCATAGCGGATAAACGGCGCAAGCAGTGTGTCGAAATTGGAAAAAGCCTG
>PHBN01000099.1:0-578 GCA_002840635.1 Deltaproteobacteria bacterium HGW-Deltaproteobacteria-1 | reverse complement strand
ATACTGATCCACGAGGTCCACTTCCATCTTGTTGGTGATGTCCCTGAGGCGCGAATGCTGATCACGATAAATAATGTAGGCCTTGGCGGTTTTGCGGTAGGGAGATTGCAGAAGAACTTCTTCAACGATGTCCTGTATTTCTTCAACGGAAAGGATCTTTCCGTTGAACAACTGCTCTGCAAGGTTGAGCACCTTGATAGTCAGCTTGCGGGCCTCTTTTACGTCAAATTCACCGGTAGCAGCGCAGGCCTTGGCAATGGCGCTGGTGATTTTATCCGCATTGAACTTGACTAACCGGCCGTCCCTCTTTTTGATCTTGGTATTCATTTACCCCCCCGGCATAAATTAATAAGAAATAATTACCCCCAAATACGCTATATATTGGGGTTGTTTTAAAATGCTACCACCACATATGGGCTATATCAAGCAGAAAAATGCTTCAATGAATAATAACTGCCAGTCATCTTTGGGTTGCAATTTACGGGGAGCAGGTTTATGAAGTGATTATCAATTTGAAGGATGGCCGTGATTGAATATTGATTTAGCTAAAATACATAATATCAAAGGTTTTTTAGATG
>PHBN01000444.1 GCA_002840635.1 Deltaproteobacteria bacterium HGW-Deltaproteobacteria-1 | reverse complement strand
TGCCATGATCTACGGGGAAGGCCGTGAATTTAACGTCGCCATAATCATTCCGGATTTTGCCGCACTGGACAAATGGGCGGAAAAAAACAATTTACCCAAAGACCATACAGAACTGTTGAAAAAAGAAGAAACCAAAAAATTTCTCGAGAACGAAATAGTCAACCAGTTAAAAGCCACCTATGGAAACTATGAAATCCCCAGGAAATTTATATTCATTGATGAACCTTTTTCACTGGAAAACGGAATGCTGACACAGACCATGAAATTGAAGAGACGCGTCGTGTTTGACAAATACAAGGACCAGATTGAAAAGCTGTACGCGAAATAATCTTAAACCAGGAAATTGTTTTTAGTTTAAGATGTCATTTCGATCATCCTAAAATGTTCCTGCAGATGTTTTTTCAAAAAGAAACCTCACCGTTCTCCGGCGGTGAGGTTTCTTGCCTTTTAAATCATCATCAATGAATGGACGATGCCAACAAGGTTAGCCAGAGACCGGATGCACATTTCGCAAGGAAGACGCAAAAAACAAACTATTCCTTCCCTAACGTTAGTTGCCACTCTGAAATTGGCAACGACATGCGAATTGGTATGAGAACCAGATCAAGAACCGCTCGACACGCCATAAGAAAAGCCGCCTCAAAGGGCGGCTTTTTCATTACAGCAATGGTCCTGCTTGATTAACAGGTATATTTCTTTTTCATCCCAACGAGCATCGCGTAGTGTTTTCTTTCCTCGTTGATAATTTTTTCAATGGTTTCATGCTGAGCTGCGGGAACAAGATTCTTTATTTCGTGATAATACAAAACCGAATCCAATTCGCGCTGCATGGCAAATTCAAACGCACCGATAGTATCGGTTACTTTGGACAGCTGTTTGTCCATGACTTCTTTAGTGAAAATTAGATTGTTATCCACGTAATTGCGCAGATAATCAGTATATTCACCAGCATAGCTCTCCGGCGGCGTATAGGATTCAATCTGGGACAGCAGCTTCTCAAAGATCCGCTTATGGGCTGCCTCGGCCTCCGCCAGCTGGACAAAAAGTTTTTTAGCGTCGTCCGTTTTAGCGATTTTTTCCGCGAAATTGTAAAACGTGATACCATTTTCTTCAATGCGGACAGCAACTTCCACGATGTCATTTGCTGTAAATACCTGCATACGGGTAGCCTCCTCAATTTTTAAATTTCTTCGATTAGATTGAGCATATTTTCAAACCGATTGCAACCGTTTTGGCAGGGGCTATATCCATTTCTTTCTGCGGAAAAAAAGAATCATCCCCAGTGCAATCAGTAGCATCGCCGTCAAAATGCCAAAATACCCCCACGGCCATTCAAGCTCCGGC
>PHBN01000098.1 GCA_002840635.1 Deltaproteobacteria bacterium HGW-Deltaproteobacteria-1 | reverse complement strand
CGACAGGATGACGGATTATTTGTTTGACCATCCGGAGATATCCAACCTCGTCCGTCTTCACTATTTCAGCAGAACAAGGAACGAGGTCAACATTGATTTCAAGGTGCCGGAATTCAGCGGCGACATAGCTCGTGCCATGGACCTGACAAAAGACGCAAAAAGTCCGACACCCAGGGCCATGCTGGAAGTGATGAGCATCATGAACGGGATGCACAGCTTTGTCTCCGGGGAAAACGCTTTTCGTCCCATGTTGAATCTCAATCGAAAAAAATACATCGAGATGGTCAAAGAAACCCTGAAATTTATTTTCATCCCCGCATTCGTTCTCCGCGAAAAAAAAACAAAAAATGGCGGGGGCAGTCAGTTGTCCAAAATTGCCAAAGAAAAAAGACAAGCCAAGTAAAACAATCATAAATGCCCTCCATTCTTGTCTAAACTTGCCATCTGTTCCTGTTCAAAAGCGCCGTATTGAAAAATAAACTTGACTTTAATATTTCTTCGTATATAATAAATCCATCAAATGATGGAATCGTTCTGTAGAATAAGACAATAATAACTGTCCTCGACATTGTGGGATTTTATTTTTAGTTTCAAGAAAGTCACACCCCGTAAACGCAAAGACAGAAAGCTGTAGATATTCTTATACCGTTCTGTCTCAAAAGACCGGGAGAAGCGTAACTCCCCTTCGAGGAATTTTTTTCATTATCGCGCCGGTTCGACGGGGGGGGTGGATCGTTAATGATGCAAATCAATTAATTAGAGGTGAGTAGTTTAGTATCAAATGCGAGATGTCTTTATTGTCAGTGCCGTAAGAACGCCGGTTGCCAAGCAAAGAGGCTATTATCGCGAATACATAGCCCCTGAACTACTTGCCCTTGTACTCAACGAAGTTGTCGAACGTATACAGCTTGACGTAAACCAAATAGATGATGTGATCACAGGATGCGTGTACCAGATCGGTGAACAGGGCTTCAATCTGGCACGGATGGGTATTCTGTCATCACGACTTCCGGTGACACTGGGGGGTATCAGCGTTAATCGACAGTGTGGAAGCAGTCTTTCCGCAATACAGCTTGCATCAGGGATGATCGCTGCGGGGACAATGGACGTGGTCATTGCCAGTGGCTGTGAACTCATGTCCAAGTATGGCATCGCCTCCGACTTGAATTGCATATTATCCAACGGACAGAATGCAGGACATCCCATCACGAAATCGTACATGGACCGCTACGGCATCCCGGATCAGATGACTGCCGCCCAGGCCATAGCGAACCTTTGGAAAATAACCAAGGAAGAGTGCCAGGATTTTGCCGTCGCAAGCCACGAAAAGGCTTTAAGGGCCACGAAAGAGGGCTATTTCAAGAAAGAAATAATGCAGGTGCAAGGTCTGGACAAGGACGGTAATAAAATTATTTGCTCTACCGACGAGCCGATACGTGCCGGAGTTACCCGGGAACTACTCGACGGTCTCAAGGTTCTGCCCGGCACTGATTGGATGACAGCCGGCCTTTCCAGCACCGTGACAGACGGAGCGTCCGCGGTGTTGCTCATGAGTGGGGAAAAAGTGAAAAAACTGGGACTGGCGCCGCTGGTTCGTGTCGTGGCCAACGCCGTGGTGGGTTCCGATCCCAAGCTGATGCTCACAGGCCCCATGACCGTGACGCCGAAAGTGCTCAAGATGGCTCGTCTGAAAATGGATGACATCGACCTCTTCGAAGTGAACGAGGCCTTTGCGCCAATCCCGCTGGCCTGGGCGAAAGAGGTCAAGGCTGATATAACGAAACTCAACGTCAATGGCGGTGCTATGGCGCTGGGACACCCTGTGGGAAACAGCGGATGCCGTCTCAGTGTCACCGCGATCCATGAGTTGCAGCGGCGGAAGGCGAAATACGCCCTGGTGACTCTCTGCACTGGAGGCGGGCAGGCCCCGGCGACAATATTCGAAAGAGTTTAGTTTTGAATTTTGTTTATTGATGAAACTCCAAAACTTGCTATGGGGTTAATATCAATGATTAATCGTAAACCTGCAACTAAGGAGTTACGCCATGACCGAAGAAACCCGCACATACGGCAGCTGTCTCGTCAGCATAAAAGGCAACTATGCCATCATGACCTTCAATCGGCCTGATAAACTCAACGCTTTCAGTCCCGACCTGTTCGAAGGAATTCAAAAGGGTTTTGCCGCTCTTAAAAGCGAAAAAACGATTCGGGCCATCATCTTCACCGGTGCCGGCGATAATTTCTCGGCCGGAGGCGATGTGGCGCTGGACATCGATCCGCTAAAGAATATGTCGCTCAAAGAATTCAAGGAATACTTCGATCCCCTCGTCGAGCTTTACATGGACATATACAATATTGACAAGGTCACTATAGCCGCAATCAATGGATTCGCGCTGGGCGCCGGGTTCGAGATGACTCTGCTGTGCGATTTCCGCATTGCGGCCGAGACCGCGCAGTTAGGCGAATTTTTTGTCAGAATGGGACTCGTTCCGGAAATCGGCATGTGCCTTCTTCCCAGGATTGTGGGCCCGGGCATGGCACGGTATATGTGTTATACCGGCGAGCTTATTGACGGGAAGGAAGCGTTCCGGATAGGCCTCGTTGAAAAGGTTGTTCCTGCGGATCAACTGCTTCCCGAATCGGAAAAATTGGCGCGGCGGCTCGCGCGGGGACCTGCGGCAATTGGAATAATCAAAAAAGCCATGAACCAGATCGGCGGACAGCCGCTTGAACTCAGCACCGATGTGGGCGTTAATTATCAATTTGCCGCGTCCAGAACGAAAGACCACGCGGAGGCTGTAAAGTCCTTCTTGGAAAAAAGGAAACCGTCCTTTACCGGAAACTAAGATCGCTTATGAGGTTGAGGAACACATAGATGATTTCATCTAAAAAGCTTAAGGAGTAGAGAAAACAACGTTACTTCCAATGATTTAAGGACATTCTTTGACAAGGAGGTTATGGCTCATGAACATTATTCCCTACACGGCTGAGCATAATATTTTCCGGGATAGCCTTAGGAAATATCTAGACAAAGAAATTGTGCCCCATATTGAAGAATGGGAGGAAGCGGGCATTGTTCCCCGAAGTGTCTGGAAGAAGATGGGGGAACAGGGATTTTTGTGTACGGATGTTCCCGAGGAATACGGCGGAGCTGGCGGTGACTTTCTTTATTCTGTTATCGTCTGTGAAGAACTCGTTAAAAGTAACTTCTCGGGACTGGCCGCATCACTGCACAGCGATATATGCGTCCCTTATATTTCATCCTTCGCCTCAGAAGAACAAAAGCGCAAATATTTGCCCGGCTGCGTCTCGGGAGATGTTGTTACGGCAGTAGCCATGACGGAGCCGAACGCCGGCAGCGATCTGGCCAAAATGAAAACGACGGCCGTAGAAGACGGCGATCAAATTATTCTCAACGGTCAGAAGACCTTCATCAGTAATGGTATTAACTGCGATCTTGTTATCGTTGCCGCACGCGACCCTGCTGTGCAGCAGGAACATCAGGCCGTTGATCTCTACCTTGTCGAAGCCGGCACTCCCGGTTTTGAAAAAGGAAAACAGATCAAAAAAATCGGCTGGCACAGTCAGGATACGGCAGAGCTATACTTTACAGATTGCCGAATTCCAAAAGAAAACCGTCTGGGCGATAAAGGAAGTGGATTCCTCAAGCTCATGATGAAGCTCCAGCAGGAACGCCTCGTCTGCGCCATCGGCGCGGTGATAGCTGCAGAGTTCATACTGGATTTTACGATTAAGTATTGTAAAGAGCGCAACGCTTTCGGACGCCCACTCTCCAAATTTCAGCATGTGCAGTTCGAAATCGTCGAGATGGCTACCGAAACCAAATTGGGAAGATCGTTTATTGACAAACTCATCATGGATCATATCGAAGGTAAAAACGTCGTTATCGAAGTTGCCATGGCTAAATACTGGACTACTGACATGGCCTTCCGCGTTGCCGACCGGTGCCTTCAGCTTCACGGTGGATACGGATATTGCGAGGAGTATCCCATAGCCCGTGCCTGGCGGGACATACGCGTGACGCGTATTTTCGCCGGAACAAATGAAATCATGAAGGGAATCGCGGCAAAGTTTATGGGGCTTTAGGCAAAGCTATTATAAGAACGTTAGGTACTGAAAACTATTTCGTACAAGGGGGTTTGCGCCATGATGAATTCGCCGTTGTTGTTAACCAACTTTATGCAGCACGCGGCCAGGTATTATCCGACCAAGGAGATCGTCTCTGTTTACGCGACCGGCACTTTCCGTTATACTTATGACGACTGGTATAAACGCACAAGCCAGCTGGCGGGAGCGCTGCGTTCTCTTGGTATTAAAAAGGGTGACCGCGTCGCCTCATTCTCTCTGAACAACCACCGGCATATGGAGCTTTACTTTGGCGTTCCCTGCATGGGTGCTGTCCTGCATACACTCAATATCCGTCTTTCCGTTGAAAATCTGGTTTACATTATTAATCACGCTGAGGACCGCATTCTTTTCATCGACGAAGATGTTTACTTTCTCATTGAACCATTTAAAGATCAGCTCAAGACAATCGAGAAATATGTCATCATGTCCCAATCCGGAGTAATGCCGCAGACATCACTATCCCCTGTTGTCCTGTATGACGATTTGATAAAAGACTTTCCGGAAACCTATGATTTCCCGATAGACCGTGATGAAAATGAGCCCTGTCTGATCTGCTACACCTCGGCAACAACAGGCGATCCCAAAGGCGTTGTTTACAGCCATCGCGGTCTTGTTCTGCATTCTTTTGCCACAGGCGTCGCATTAGGCGTTCAGGAGACCGATTGCAGTTTGCATATTGTTCCGATGTTTCATGCCAACGCCTGGGGAGCTCCTTTTGCCTGCACCATGCGCGGACTGAAACAGGTGCTGCCGGGGCGGCAAATTCTGGATATGGCGACGTTGTGCCGGATTATCGCCGAAGAGAAGATAACCTTCTCCTGCGGTGTGCCGACTATTTGGATTATGCTTCACAGTTATTTGGAAAGCGGCGGAGCGCATGACTTTTCTTCCATACGTTATTTATTTTCCGGCGGATCAGCCATGCCCCGGCACCTCATTGAATCGTATGAAAAGCAATACGGCGTAATGATGGCGCAGGGCTACGGCGCCACCGAAACGTCGCCGGTTGTCACCCTGTCCGTTCCCAAAAGCTCTATGGAAACAATGAGTATTGATGAAAAGATTGATATCCGGGCCACAGCGGGAATGCCCATACCGGGGCTCGATGTAAGATTGGTCAATACGGAAACGGGCAAAGATGTGCTTATGGATGGCAAGGAAATGGGAGAAATTCTGGTGCGCGGACCCTGGATCGCCTCAGAATACTATAAAGATCCCAAGCAAACTGCCATCACCTTTCCGGACGGGTGGTTCCATACCGGCGATATCGGAACAATGAGCAAGGAAGGATATATATCGCTGGTTGACCGGACCAAAGACCTCATCAAGAGCGCCGGGGAGTGGATTTCTTCCATCGACCTGGAAAACGCTATCATGGGATTTTCCAAGGTGCTGGAGGCGGCTGTCATCAGTCTGCCTGATGACAAATGGCAGGAACGGCCTCTGGCCTGTGTTGTGCCCCAGCCAGACGTAGTGAAGACTATTACAAAAGAGGAGATACAGGACTATCTAAAAGATAAGGTTGCCAAATGGTGGATCCCGGATGAAATCGTTTTTATGCAGGAACTTCCCAAGACCAGTGTCGGCAAATTCAACAAGAAAAAACTCCGGGAAACTGTCATCCCGGATATTCTGAAAAAGAGAGGTAAGGCATGAACGCTAATTATCATGATAGAGTCGCTGTTATCGATGCCTGCCGAACGCCGTTCATGCGCTCGGGGACAGCCTTTTATGATCACAACCAACGTGGCGCGGGAGATCATGCTGGGTGCGGGACTTCCCGGATCGATACCCGCTCATACCTGCACGGCGGCCTGTGTTTCGGCGAACATCGCTGTCACCTCAGCCTGCGATATGATTAATGCCGGTCAGGTGGATACGGTAATTGCCGGAGGCGTGGAATCCATGTCCGATCCCGCAATTAAAATCTCAAAACGCTACCGAAGGCTGATTCTTGATCTTACAATGTATAAACGTCCTAAAACGCTTGCAGGAAAGCTGAAACTGTTACATGGAATGAAACTAAAGGACTTCTTTGTTCCGGAAAAACCGGCCATTGCTGAGTATTCCACGGGTCTTTCCATGGGCGCCAATGCCGATAGGCTGGCACGCCGCCTTGGCATTATGCGCAAGGAGCAGGACGATTATGCCGCGCGTTCGCACAGGCTGGCTGTTGAGGCAATCAAGAAGGGTGTCATGAAAAAGGAAGTCATCCCCGTTGTTGTCCCCCAAACAGGTAAAGTGGTGACGGATGACAACGGACCCCGTGCGGATGCCACGGCCGAAAAGCTTGCCTCTGTAAAACCGGCTTTTGATAAGCGATACGGAACCGTTACGGCGGCTAATTCTTCATTTCTCACGGATGGCGCATCGGCAGTCCTGCTGATGAAGGAATCGAAAGCG
>PHBN01000001.1 GCA_002840635.1 Deltaproteobacteria bacterium HGW-Deltaproteobacteria-1 | reverse complement strand
TCTGAAGACGGCTCCATGGACGGTGATGATCTGAGAGACTATGCCAAATCCAGTCTGGAAAAAGTCATGGCGCGGGTCCCCGGAGTGGGCGAAGTGCAAATCTTCGGCGGCGGATACGCAATGCGCATCTGGCTGAATCCTGAAAAACTGACGGATTACCGGCTGACCGTGGAAGATGTAATGGCGTCTCTCAAAGCCTACAATGTGGAGGTTTCCGCAGGACAGTTCGGCGGGGCGCCTCAGGTAAAAGGCCAGCGTTTGAACGCACCTATCGTTGTCCAGAACATGCTCTCGACTCCCGAAGAATTTGCCAAAATCCCCCTGCGCACCAATCCGGATGGATCAATTGTGCGAATCAGGGATGTGGGTCGCACTGAACTGGGTACCGAAATTTATGACATCCAGGCCCAATTCAACGGCAAACCTGCGGCTGGTATTGCCATCCGCCAGGCTGCCGGCGCAAATGCCCTGGATACGGCCGATGCCGTCAGAGCAAAGATGAAAGAAATGAGCCGGTTTTTTCCTGGAGGGATCAAAGTTGTGTACCCGATGGACTCCACAGCCTTCATCAAGGTGGCCATCAACGAAGTGGTCAAGACCCTCATCATCGCCATTGTGCTGGTTTTTCTAGTGATGTGGCTCTTCCTGGGCAATATGCGGGCCACACTCATTCCCACTATAGCCGTGCCGGTTGTCCTTCTGGGAACGTTCGGCGTTCTCGCCCTCTTCGGTTTTTCCATCAATATGCTGACCATGTTTGCCATGGTTTTAGCCATCGGTCTTCTGGTGGATGATGCCATCGTCGTTGTTGAAAATGTGGAACGCATCATGAGTGAGGAAGGACTGCCCCCCAAAGAAGCCACCGCCAAGTCCATGGAACAAATTACCAGCGCGCTGATCGGTATTGGACTTGTGCTTGCCGCCGTGTTCGGTCCCATGGCGTTTTTTCCCGGGTCCACAGGTGTCATTTACCGCCAGTTCTCAATTACCATCATCTCCGCCATGCTGCTTTCGGTGGTTGTCGCCCTGATCCTGACACCGGTATTATGTGCGGGGCTTCTCAAGCCGGTTGAAGCGGGACATGAACCCGCGGAACATGCGCATCCACTTTTGCGTCCTTTTTTTCTTTGGTTCGACCGTGTGTTCTTTGGCATTCGTGACCGGTGTGTAAAACTGGTCAATCATTCCCTCATCCGCAAGAAACGCTTTCTGGTGTTTTTCCTGATTATCGTTGCGATCATGGGATTTTTCTGGCTGCGCATGCCCAAAAGCTACCTGCCAGATGAAGACCAGGGGATATTGCTTGCTCAGTTAATCATGCCGACAGGCTCTACACTGGAACAAACAGATCACATCGCCAAGCAGGTTGCGCATTATTTCAGAAATAACGAAAAAGAAGCGGTGGAATCTGCAATGACCATCACCGGTATCGGCTTTTCCGGACAGTCGCAAAACAATGGAATGGTGTTTGCCAAGTTAAAGGACTGGGACCTTCGCAAACGGCCTGATCTGAAAGCAAAGGCTGTCGCAGGAAGGGCCACGATGGCCTTTTCAAAAATCCGCAATGCCATGGTATTTGCCTTCTCACCGCCGGCCGTCCCCGAACTGGGCTCATCCATGGGCTTTGACTTTCAGTTACTGGACCGGGGCGGTCTCGGCCATCAGGCATTGATGAATGCTCAATACCAACTCCTGGGCATTGTGGCCAAAGACCCGAGGGTAACCAAGGTCCGTCCCAACGGTATGGATGATGTCCCCGAGTACCGGATCGATGTGGACTGGGAAAAAGCCGGTGCCCTGGGCATTCCGATTACCTCCATCCATAGAACACTCTCCGTGGCCTTCGGCAGTTCCTATGTCAACGATTTTATTCAGGGTGGACGGATAAAAAGGGTTTTCGTTCAGGCTGATGCCCCCTACCGCATGCTGCCCAAAGATCTGGAAAAACTGTATGTCCGCAATACACAGGGAAAGATGGTCCCCTTTTCTTCTTTTGCCTCCGGACGCTGGACATCCGGGGCTCCGAAACGGGCAAGGTTCAACGGGTTCCCGTCCATCAACATCTGGGGAGAACCGGCCCCGGGAAAGAGTTCGGGAGAGGCCATGCAGGCCATGGAAGATGCGGTTAAAAAGCTGCCTCAGGGATTCGGTTTTGACTGGACCGGTCTTTCCTACCAGGAACGAATGGCAAGCACCCAGGCACCCCTGCTTTACGCTTTTTCCATCTTCGTGATTTTCCTATGCCTGGCCGCGCTCTATGAAAGCTGGACCATACCCATTTCAATCCTGTTGGCGTTGCCGCTCGGAGTCATCGGAGGCGTCATCGCATCCAGCCTCCGGGGAATGCCCAATGACGTCTATTTTCAGATTGCGCTTTTAACCACGCTGGGACTGACGACTAAAAATGCTATCCTGATTGTACAGTTCGCCAAACAGGGCGTGGAAAAAGGAATGGGGCTGATCGAGGCCACACTGCAGGGGGTAAAACTTCGTTTTCGCCCCATCGTCATGACATCTCTGGCATTTGGTTTCGGAATCCTGCCTCTGGTCATGACTACCGGAGCTGGCGCGGGAGCCCAAAACGCCATCGGTACTGGGGTGCTGGGAGGTATGATCACCGCGACAGTGCTGGTGCTGATCTTCTCTCCCCTCTTCTATGTGCTGATCGAAACAATCTTCGGCAAACAGCATCGGGGAAAACCTGACGGCACAGGCACTCCCTCGTTTTTCAGCAGGTTGACTGAAAAAATATTCGGCAGACAAGTGGAACAAAAATCAGCCCCCACAAACGATGTGAATCCATCAGAGGTCAATTGATATGAACAGAAAACTATACCTTCTGCCGGTCATCGCGGTCCTCTTTCTGTGCAGCTGTACGATGGCCCCCAAATACATGCGGCCGGATGCCCCGGTACCGTCTGAATGGCCGAAAGGTGCATCGTACGATGAAATAAAAATCGGGACATCCGCACAGGCGGTATCGGTGCTGCCATGGACGGAATTCATTACTGACGAGCGGCTGCATAAGGTTCTTGAAACAGCGCTGACGAACAACCGTGATCTGCGGGTTGCGGCTTTAAATGTTGAAAAAATGAAGGCGATGTACGGCATTGGGGTAGCATCCCTTTTGCCTACGATCAATGCGCTCGGAAGCCTGTCCAAGGCACGTGTTCCGGCTGATCTTTCACAAAGCGGCAGCGCCTCTACCACCGAACGATATGATGCCAGTATCGGTATCACTTCCTGGGAAGTAGATTTCTTCGGCCGCATCCGCAGCCTGAAGGACAAAGCCCTGGAAGAGTTTATGGCAACGGATCAGGCCCGCCTGAGCACAAAAATAATGCTGATATCCTCCGTAACGCAGGCGTACCTTGCCGTGGCAGCCAACCGGGAAACTCTGCATCTGGTATCCAAGACGCTGGAGTCTCAGGAAGCCGGCTACAAACTGATTCAAAAACGATATGATGTCGGTATGATTTCAGAACTGGATCTGCGCCGGGCTCAAAGCCAGGTTGATGTGGCGCGGGGAGATGTCGCCAACTACACGCAACTTACGGCACAATCTGAAAATGCTCTGAATCTCCTCGTTGCATCCCCCGTTCCGCAGGAACTTCTGCCGGCGGATTTATCCAGCGTCAGCTCCCCCCGCGAAATATCTGCCGGCCTGTCTTCGGAACTGCTTTTAAACCGGCCGGATATCCTGGCCGCAGAATATCAGCTCAAGGCGGCCAACGCCAATATCGGCGCCGCCCGCGCGGCTTTCTTCCCCCGCGTCATCCTGACCGGCGCCGCCGGGACCGCGAGTGTCGAACTATCGGGACTTTTCAACCCCGGTTCATTCGCATGGAGTTTCGCGCCGCAGATTATTATGCCGATCTTTGACGCCCGTACATGGTTTGCATATGGAGTAACCAAAATAGACAGGGAAATCGCGGTGGCCCAGTATGAGAAGTCCATTCAAACCGCCTTTCGGGAAGTGGCCGATGCCCTTGCCGTGAACGGGACGGTCGACCGGCAGATCAACGCGCAGCAGTCACTGGTTGATGCTTTATCCGTCGCTTACCGGCTCACCCTGGCCCGTTATGATAAGGGTATTGACAGCTACCTCTCTGTACTCGACGCGCAACGCTCGCTCTATGGAGCACAGAAAGGATTGATTGCCCTGCACTTCGCCCGTTTCAATAATACAGTCGCGCTCTATAAGGCCCTTGGCGGAGGATACAAGTAAAAGAGAAATTGACCTGACCGATGATTGACACGACGTACAGTGTAAAAAAATGTCCTGCCTCAGTAATTGACGTCACCTACAACTATTTAGTCGCGGGCAATTACCAGAACTGAAGATTACGGATGGAAATACATTCGGATAAACTATTAATATTTAGCTAAGATCCTGCTATTTTATATCATGTGTATTGCAATATAAATTATCAATTAGAGAATTATCAAAATTATAACACCGTCAACCATAAGAGCGGCAATCCACTTTTATGATCAGCACCGGTGTTGAAGTTGAACGTGATAGAGATCCTCTACTTCACATCTATTCTGAACTCAGTTGATACGCTCTTCCCCCTATGATGGATGTTTATAGTGACATCCCATGGCCCCTGTGTGGGAACCGCCAGGATTGCATGGTAATTGTTTTCATGAGGCTGAGCCCATGAGTTGTATTTTTTTGCTGACTTCCAAAATTTGGTGGGCTTGCTGTAGTCTACCGTCATGGTGGCGCCCTTAACATCGTTGCCAGCGGCATCTTTCAACCAGATCATCATGTTGTTGTCTCCTACGGCCGGAGGATTCCGGTCGATCTTGACCTGCACCGTGTAGTCTCCCGACTTCTTCATTACCTCATAGTCCATCCCGTAAGCCAGCCCCACCGATAAAAATAAAACTGTCAAAATCAAAATTATGCGCTTCATATATAAACCTCCCTAAGATACAATTGGTAATCCTTCCGCCCCGGTTATAATTTCAATTTGTCCTATATCTTTACTCTCTTCAGCCTGAGGGCATTTCCGACCACGGAAACGGAGGAAAGGCTCATAGCCGCCGCAGCAATGATCGGGCTGAGAAGAATGCCGAAATTGGGATACAGAATACCCGCTGCAATGGGTACGCCAATCGCGTTGCAAATAAAGGCAAAGAACAGGTTTTCTTGATATTGGCTATTGTGGCGTTGCTCAAACGCCTCGCACGGACGATGCCGGTGAGTTCGCCCTTCAGCTGACTCCATTGCCCCCAACGTGGAATGAACATCGGAACTCGTTTCCGGTAAGAGCGATATTCGTCACCAAACTGGTTCTCCACCTTGCGCTCTTCGCTTCGCGCCAGCAGAAAATAGGCGAGAACGATTATTGGGAAAAGCAGAACAGAAAAAATGTTGGGCCAATGAACAATGCCTCGCCGAAAAGCGCAATAAAAAGTCCCGTGTACTGAGGGTGCCACACCAGCCCGTAGAGGCGATCCGTGATGAGCCGGTTTTCCTGTCTGCATTTATCAGGACATGGATGTGTGGCGCATGGCCATGGTGGAGACGAAAAAGGCATCCAGATGAAGAAGATAAAAAACAAAATAAAAAACCAGTTTTCTTTGATCCAGTCCATAGCATTTCACTTTATTTTCAACCCGTTATCATTATCTATACCCTTATAACAATAAGCAACGATAGTTGAATGAGTAGATAATGATAGTCATAAGCTACCTGCTATTTCTTCTGGAAAGATCCTCCCTGCCATATATTGTAAATCGCCGGACAAATCATCAACTCCAGAATGTTGGACGTGATTATACCGCCAACTATGGGGGCGACGATCCATTTCATGACATCGGCTTCCGTTGTTCATAATGCGAGGCCAGGGCATTGCCCTGGCCTCGCAATTGATTCTCTTAATAACTTTGATCAACGTAGCCGGTATTCTTGTCAATGGTCAGCTTGGAGACCAGAGAATTATCCTTGGTACGTATCTCTGTTTCAAAATACTTCGTTTTGTCCTCAATCTTTCCAGCCTTTAAATTAGGATTCCGGCCAATGTAATTTTGTGTAATGGTTTCGGCATCCTCTTTGGTCAACTTTTTTTGACCTTGAGCGGGGCCATAACTATTGTCCCAACAGGGCATGCCATATCCGGAACCTGCATTGCCATATCCCGGACCTGCCCCATATCCACCGTAACCCCAACCCATCATGTGTCCGCCCCAATAACCTGCCGAAGCAACACCAGCTACGCCTAATCCAAAAACCAGAACCAATGCTATAAATAACTTCTTCATATCCTACCTCCTTCAATGTTTTAATCGTTATCATTGCATGGGGTATGCCAAATGGTTAGCATCAATCATAAGTATCTACTATAATTAATAAAATAGTAATAATTATTCTCTTTGACTCTCCCCTATCGGGGGCAACTGCATAATATTTATGCACCAAGCTTACTTAACTGAGCATCTATTGGATAATTTTTATGCACCCGATAAGGCTATGATTTTTTAAAAAAAAGAGATAAAATATTTCGTAATGAAATTTAATAAATACAAAATCCCGACAACCAGAAGCAAGAAGTTGTTCATTCCCATTTTCTCTATCCTTGCGGTTGTTATAACTTTATTTATTCTTCTGGGTATCTCGACATACAGGCATTTACACCAGTATCAATTCCGGATGGAGCAATCACTGAGCCGTGAGGGAAAGATCATTCTCAAAAGCCTCGAGGCTTCCTTTCACACCGGCATGATGGGGATGATGGGGCGAAGTGACAACCTTCAGGAGATTATGGTTTCCATTGCCAATCTTTCGGATATTCATTTCATTGCCCTGCTGGATCAGCGAGGTATCATTCTTGCACATAGCAATGAACACTTGATCGGAACAGCTTTTCCTCAGAAGGAAAAAATCACCGGGATAGTAAAACAAGATGAACCGAAGAGCTGGTTTGGCGATAAAGGGGTATTCTTCGTGGCAAAAAAGATGGACGTCTTCCCTGCCATGGGGCAAGGCGATGATATGGCCGATCGCATGCGCTATAGAAGGCATGCTGCGACATCGCCTAGCGGCACACTCCTTGACCAGGTGTTTTCCGGTCAGGTTTACGCCGTCGTAGGGTTGGATACGAAGTCATTTGAAGAAGCACGGGACAGCGACCTGCGTCATGCGGTCATGATGGGCTTAATTTTATTGATCATGGGTACAGCCGGTTTATATTTCATATTTTTAGTACAGAATTATTATATCACCCAGAGAGCGCTGAACGCCGTCACCCTGTATGCGAACCATGTGGTCGAAAACATGCCCGACGGGCTTCTCTCCATTGATTCGAATGGAGATATCGTCACAATGAATTACCGGGCTAAGGAGATACTTTCCCTAACTGGGAAATGGCCGGAAAAAGAGGCCTCGAAAGAGCAACTCCGGTCTATTATCGGACCCATCTTAAACTCATTAAAAGAAAAAACACCTGTTATGGAATACGAGGTGGAATTTCCGGGACAACAGGGAAAGTTCATTCCTCTTGCCCTGAGTGCAGCAAGGCTGGTTGCGGAAACAGGAGAAGATCTGGGGGCGGTCATTATCCTGAGGGACTTACGGGAAATAAAAGAATTGCAGGAGAAAATTAAAAGGAGCGAAAGGCTGGCCAGCCTGGGAACACTGGCTGCCGGCATGGCCCATGAAATCAGGAATCCTCTGAGCTCCATCAAGGGATTTGCCCAGTATTTTCTTAAGAAGAACCCACCGGGCAGCGAGGGGCAAAAATACAGTCAGGTCATCATCCAGGAAGTGGAAAGACTGAATAGGCTTATCTCCAACCTGCTTGATTTTGCCCGCCCTAAAGAACCGGTTAAGATGATGGTTCCTTTAGAGGCAGTTATACAACATACGATAGAATTGATTAAGGATGACGCCCGGACAAAAGGGATTCAGGTCAAAACGGAAACCGCAGAACATTTGCCTTTGCTCCTGATGGATAGCGACCAGATCACCCAGGCGCTGCTGAATATCATGTTGAACGGGCTGGATGTCCTGAAAGCAGGAGGAACGATTTCAATTCGTGCTCTGCTAAACCTTGAAAAGAAGATCATCGTCATAGAGATTGAAGATGACGGCCCGGGTCTTCCTGGAGAGGATATGTCTAAAATATTTGATCCGTTTTATACCACCAAGAGAACAGGAACAGGGCTTGGCCTTGCCATAGCTTATCGGATCATCGAAAAGCATCAGGGGACTTTAACAGTGAACAGCAAACCGGGTGTAGGTTCTATTTTTCAGATAGCGTTACCATTAATTACGGAAGAAACGAATGAATAAACAAACGATCCTTGTCGTTGACGATGAATCCAGTCATCGGATGATGCTCAAGGCGCACCTGGGCGAGGAAGGGTATGAAGTCATCGAGGCATCCGACGGTCAGGAAGCTGTGGATTTGGTCAGTCAACATTTTTATGATCTCATTTTGATGGATATTCGAATGTCCATTATGGATGGAATTGAGGCTCTCCACCGAATTAAGAAAATCAGCCCCAGCCTGCCGATTATCATGATGACCGCCTATGGCTCTATCGAATCCGCCGTGGCGACCTTGAAATCCGGCGCCGATGATTATCTGACCAAACCCCTGGATATGGATGAACTCCTTTTAAAGATCGAAAAGGTCCTCCACTATCGAGATTTGGAGAAAGAAAATATTTTAAACCGGGAACGCCTGGGGGAAAGATTCCATTTTTCCAATATCATCGGTAAGAGTCAATCCATGAAAGAACTTTTTGAAACCCTGGCCATGGTAGCCCCGACGGATGCCACGGTTCTTCTCCTTGGGGAAAGCGGAACAGGAAAAGAAGTTATCGCTAATGCCATTCATCAAAACAGCCTTAGAAAAGACCAGGCCTACATCAAGGTTAATTGCGCCGCCCTTCCGGAAACATTGTTGGAAAGTGAACTCTTTGGTCATGAAAAAGGCTCTTTTACCGGAGCCCAGTCTAAAAGAAAAGGAAGGTTTGAATTAGCCGATGGGGGAACGTTATTTCTTGATGAAATTGGAGAGATGTCGCCCGCAACACAGGCAAAGATATTGAGAGTCCTTCAGGAGAAGGAGTTTGAACCCGTCGGGGGGAATCGGACCATTTCAGTGGATGTGAGAATCATTGCTGCGACCCACAAAGATTTGGGGAAGGAAGTTAAAGAAGGCCGCTTTCGAGAAGACCTTTTTTATCGCCTCAATGTGGTACCGATCACCATCGCCCCGTTGAGAGATAAAAAGGAGGACATCCCTCTTTTGGCTGAACATTTTCTTAAACAGTACGCCGGGAAAAACAATAAGGACGTCAAAACACTGGAACCTCGAGTTATGGATGCCCTGGTTCGCTACCCCTGGCCTGGGAATGTGCGGGAACTGGAAAATATCATAGAAAGAATGGTGATCATGAGTCACGGTGACAGACTTCTTTTTGAAGATCTTCCTCAGGATTTTAAAACCTTACCAAACGGAAACGATATAAAGCCGGGCCCGACAGGTTCTTCTTTGAAAGAAATTGAAAAAGAGGTGATCCTGAAAACGCTTGAACAGACCGGCGGAAACAGGACCAAAGCAGCTCTGATTTTAGGGGTAACGCGCAAAACTCTCCAAAACAAGATCAGAGAATATCGTATCGTTATTTAATTCCTTTTCTAATTCAACGCTGTCTTTGTTGGCGTCGCCGTGCGCTTCCTCAATGCATTTGTAGAGAACGGTCTTGCCACCCGCAGTGATGGTCGCGTCCGGTTCATTAAGGCTTGAAGGCTTAGACCAGCGCTTCCATGTCATAGCCTGTTTGGAGTAACCGCACTTTCGTGAATCCCGTCTCTGGGTGGCCCGGGGGGATGCCCCTAAAATACTAAGTTACTAATAAAATGGACCGGTTCTATTTAATTCAAACAGTCAGCCGAAAACAAATTATTAAATACTATCCCCTCGATTTTTCGCTGGACAGAATTCCCCAGACAGCATACTTAATAATCCACATTTCGAAAAAGGGGATTAAATTTGTTTCAGTGGTTTGCCGATCATCGTCGTAAGAAGCTCACCGATGTTCCATTTCCTGCCGCGTGGGAAGATATTGTACGGCGTAACGTTGCCCATTACTGCATGCTCTCCGATGCTGAGCGTACTCAACTGCGCGCGCTGATCCAAGTATTTATCGCTGAAAAAGATTGGGAAGGCGCCGGCGGGCTTGATCTGACTGATGAAATCCGCGTGACCATCGCCGCCCAGGCCTGCCTGCTTCTTCTGGGACTGCCCCACAACTATTATCGGAATGTCGAATCCATCATCGTTTACCCCTCAACAGTAATTCCACCCCAGCGCAAACTTGGCTTTTTTGAAAACGCGTCGGCACCGATAGAGCTGAGCCATCCGATTCTCGGGCAGGCCTTCCAACAGGGCCCCGTCATCATTATCTGGGATGCTGCGCTGCAAGGCGGCCGCCATCCTGAGTCCGGCCATAATGTTATCTATCATGAATTTGCTCACAAGCTGGATATGCTCGACGGTGCGGCAGACGGTACACCGCCGCTTAGAGACCGGGCTGAATACCGGGACTGGGTACAGACATGTGAAAGGGAATATCTTCGTCTCAAGCATGACGCCGAACACGGCAAAAAATCGTTTCTCAATTCCTACGGAGCGACGAATGAAGCTGAATTTTTCGCTGTGGTGACCGAGCAATTCTTTGACCAGCCCCGTTTAATGATCAAGCACGCGCCCGATCTTTACCGGGTGCTCAAAGAATATTACCGTCAGGACCCTGTTTTGCGTCTGGGACAAAATAACTGTGTTGTCGAAAGCAACGGGAAAAATGGGGATGCCGGTAAAAAAGAAAAGAAAGCCCAAACGGGACGCCCCTAAAATTCTAAGTTTCAATTGGATGATCAGGTCTTGAAAAATCAGTTTTTAGCCGCCAATGAATGATTCGAAATAATAGAATGACTGGTTGCATTGCCTGCTGGACAATGCAACCGGTCAACTTTGAACTTGGGCAATCAGCTTTATTTTGATTTGCCAATCGTCGAAATTTTAAAAGGCACATAAAGAGGGCAAAAACCGATCAGACTCGTTACGATAAAAACCAAGGCAAGAATGCCCAGAATAATGGCTGCAATGCCTGTGATATTGCCGGTCAGGTAAAGAACAATCACCACAATGGCCAGCACTATTCTAATGACTCTATCAACAGTCCCCATGTTTTTTTTCATCTGCTTCTCCTTTTTTTGATCCGTCACAAGATTCACGGCGTCAATTTTAAATTGCTTTGAATAACTCTTTTCCTCTGTTGTCATCTCTCGCCTCAGATCGTTTAGTCTCTATATCACGCTTTTCGAGGTGTCTGCTATGACCATACCACTTCACTGTCACCATTATTTTCAGATCATACCTCCACACCCTTTACGCATTTTATTCGCTGTGAATTTTATTTTTCCTGGGAACTGAGTTTATTATATAACCAGGCAAAAATTGCGCCGCCTATTAAACCATCGAAAAAAGCCCATACCAAACCTACCAGGCTGCCTATGGGAGTAATGCTGTAACCTATGTAGGCGCTGCTTATAAGCGTCGGCGCTCCCGATGCTTTCCCTATAATTATCATCCACCATGTTCCGAAAAACAAACCGAAGCCCCATAGAAGCCCAAATGCCAGTCCGAAAGCCTTTGTGTTAAGTTTCATAACACGTCCTCCTTTTTTGTAATTTCAGCGCCATAACGTTTTTTTCAGGCGCGTTGGAAACATTTTATACCTCGATGTTCTGATTAACGTCTATTCTCCATCTTCTGAGTAATTTCTCAGAATTCACTCTTTGATAAAGTGCTACCTCCGGTGGCGTGGGTCGCTAACAAGCAATCCTAATATTTCTATCCTATGTGTGATTTGGCTGTTTTGACGGCAAGATCTTTATCCTTTGTAAATAACCGCCACTCTAGCCCTGACGCGTGAATGCCGGTTGCCTTGTCGCGCCCCCTGCAATAATACCAGTGCCCAAAACGCTCTACAGTAGAAAATGGATGATCGGCTGTAGAAAGGACTCCATCAGGAGGATTAATCTCCTTAAAAAAAATGGTCTCGTCGGGCGCTTCGTCATAAGACAGGTTATCAGGCAATGTGATTTGAGATACATCAATGCCGTCTGCTTCCTTTTTATCCAACCATTCTGAAATTCTCATTGATTCTTTTCTCCCTGCTCGTTTTTATGGCCGCCAGATCCTTCCAGAGATAGAATTCATCGGCCTGTTACTATGCCTTCAGGCGTTTTATCAAATCCCTCATTATAGCTGCTCGTTCTTCCAGTGCATGGAGAAACTCCTTTCTATCCGTATCCGCCATTTCTCTTTCCAGATCAGGAAGATATCTTTCGAGAATCCGTAGCAGCTCTTCTTCTTCCCTGGGTGTTAGATTGATTCTTGCCACCACCCAGCCACTGCCGCGGCCCGTACTTTTTTTGTAAATATTTCATCCATACTTATTTCCTCCTTATTTTTTTGATTTCATCAAATGGTCTAACCTGCATGATCAGGCTTAGGCTCACCAGCTTTGACGTCAGGTTTTGCAGCAGATTTGACCGGATCGAAAATCCGATAGGCAAGCAGCTTTATGCGATCGTTCACCAGGAACCACAGCAGCGCATAACCCCACACGAAACCGGCCCACCCCCAGCCCAGAGGCATCATAAACAGTCCGTAAACCGCAATCAGCGTCGCTACGATTTGCGTGCCGAGTACCGCGAGCCATAATATCTTCGCAGGACGTATGGACCAGAACGGGCCACGCGTGCGCGTCACGAAGATCGTTAAGTGTCCGGCGACGGACAGTTTCAAATACATCAGCGTCTGGATGTGCGCGCGGTCGATATGAAAAACGCGCTCGCCTAAGTAAAACAGGCCGAAAGAGGCGATGACCCCGAGAATGCCCAATACTGTGGCAATCCCCAGCACCATGCGCATATTCCAGGCTTCGGGCTGATTTTTATAGCGAACGTTGTCATAGGCAATGGACAGGATGGCCCCATCGTTGAGAAGCGCAAGCATGACGATCATGACGGCGGTCACCGGGTAAAAGTTAAAGACCAAAATCGAGAACGTCATGAACAACAGGACGCGGAGCGTTTCGGCGATGCGGTAAATTGCATAGCTGTTCATCCGCTGAAAAATCTTCCGGCTCTCTTTGATCGCATCGATAATGACCGACACACCCGGCGTCATCAGCACGATAGAGGCCGCCGCACGCGCTGCGTCTGTTGCGCCGGAAACGGCAATACCGCAGTCGGCTTTCTTCAGCGCGGGGGCGTCATTCACCCCGTCGCCTGTCATGCCGACGATGTGCCCGAGCTTTTGCAGGACATCCACAATGTGAAATTTATGCTCAGGGAACACCTGGGCGAAACCGTCTGCCTTTTCGATCGACCGGGCCATTTCCGGGGTTTCCTGCTTTTTGGAATCACCCAAGCCACTGGCATCGAGAATGGATGAACCCATCCCTAATTTTTGGGCGGTTTCCCGGGCAATAGCCAGGGCATCACCCGTAACCATCTTGATCGTAACGCCCATTTGTCGCGCCGTGGCGATGGTTGATTTGGCATCTTCCCTGGGCGGATCGAACAGGGGCAGCACCCCGAGAAATTGCCAGGGGCTGCCGCCTTCAGACCGCGCCACGCCGAGTGAACGAAAACCGCGTGCCGCAAATTCGTTGACGGCTTTCTCTACGGCGGCTTTGACCTGCCCGACGTTGGCCGACAACTCCAGAATCACCTGCGGCGCGCCTTTCGTCACCTTAAACGTCTTTCCGTCCTTGCCTGTGACGGCGGCTTCGGTACGCTTGTGCACCGGGTCAAACGGCATAAAATGGCCGACCTCATATGCTTTAAATGAATCTTTGTCTTTCAGGCCTCCTAAAATGGCCAGATCAATGGTGTCGTTATTTTCCGCACGCGAGGCCAGTGCTCCATTGAGGATGACTTGATCGGGTGAAATATCATCAACACAAAACGGATCGCCCAGGGTCAGTTTGTTCTGCGTCAGGGTGCCGGTCTTGTCCGCGCACAGCACGTCCACGCCGGCCAGTTCTTCAATCGCCACCAGTCGGCTCACAATCGCTTCTTTCCTGGCAAGAATACGCGCGCCCACCGCCATCGTTACCGACAAGACCGTCGGCATGGCCACAGGAATCGCAGCCACCGTCAGCACCAAGGCGAATTGCAGCGTGGTGAGAAGCGCGTCACCTCGGTAGACGGCAAAACCGATAATCACCGCTACCAGGACCACCGCCAAAACGATCAGGTAATTGCCGATTTTCAAAACCGCTTTTTGAAAATGGCTGACGGTATGCGCCTCCTGTACCAGTTGCGCCGTTTTGCCGAAGTAAGTCCCCGAGCCTGTGGCATAGACCAGCGCTTCGCTTTCACCCTGCCGGATAATCGAACCGGAGTAAACCGCTTCGCCTGATTTTCGTGACGCGGGCAGCGACTCTCCCGTTAAAGCCGACTGATCCACTTCAACCGGATCGCCTTCCAGCAATCGCGCATCCGCAGGTACAATATCGCCCAGGCGCAACCGGATGACGTCGCCTGGCACCAGCTCGCGCGCTTCCGGGTTGACCCACTGCCCGTCACGCTTCACCCGGGCCTTGATCGCCAGCTTTGCCTTCAGCGCTTCAATGGCATTACCCGCCTGGTGCTCTTCCCAGAAGCCGACCACGGCGTTGGCGACAAGCAGAACAAGGATGATGCCGAAGTCCGGCCAATGCCGGGCGATAGCCGAAAGGATCACGGCCGCTTCAATCATCCACGGGATGGGACCCCAAAAATAGGTGAGGAATTTCAGGAAGGGATTGGTCTTCTTTTCCGCAATCTCGTTCGGGCCATATTGGGTCAACCGTTTCTGCGCCTCGGTCTGGGTTAGACCGTCCGGCGACGATTCTAACTTTTTCTCCACTTCCACCACTGGCAACGTTTTTAAACCATCTTTCGCATCAGGCTTCGATCCCGGCTGCGATTTAGCATCCTTGGGCCGGTCAGTGGGTTTCATCATAGGTATTCCTCCTGTCTTTGATTTACCGCCCGACTATCCCACAGGGGCATGCTCATCGGTATGTCCGAAGGACGGTTCTTCTTCGGCGGACGAATCGGTTTTTGCTGTTTCGAGACGCAGCAACCGGATATCGATATCCGCGAGTAACTGCTCCTGGACAGCCTGACTGAGAAGTCCACGGTGAAAGGCATCGATTACCGTGTTTTTTTCCACCAACAACAGGTGTCGTCGAGTGCGTTGTAATTCCTCGGCATGAAGTTGTTGGTTATCGATATGCAACTCATCGAGCGCAGCACTATCGCGCTCGACCTTCTGTTCATATTCGCGGCGCAGATCAGAGAGTACGTCCGGCTGGGTGAAGTGGACGTGTGACATTTGGTCAATCTCGCTCAGTGCGGCATGGGTTGCCTGTAACCCCCCGCGCGTCAACTCATATGCGGCGAGTTCCTCGTGTCCGCGCACAATGCCCAGCCATCTCAACAGGGGAGACATCGTCAACCCATGGACAAGTATTGAAAGAATGACCACCCCGAAGGTCATCGAGACCAGCAATTCCCGATGCGGAAAATCCTTTGGGAGGCTGAGGACCAGTACCATGGGCAGCCCGCCGCGCAACCCGCCCCACGTCAGGATCACGCTCCACGCCCAGGGAATTCTTTCACGCGTCCGGCCGAGCAGCGAAGATACGCCGAAGATGACCAGCGCCCTGCCGCCCGTCACCACGAGATAGGCAACCAGGATCGCCTTCCAGGAGGCCAGCAATGCCTGGAAGTGTACTTCGAGACCAATCAGCAGGAAAATGATGGAGTTGAGAGCAAAAGCGATGTATTTCCAAAACGTCTCCACGGCGATCCGGGTTGATGGCGACATGCCGACACGGGCGCCATAGTTTCCGCAGAGCATACCCGCCGCCACGGTGGCAATCACGCCGGAGTAATGAAAATGTTCAGCAGCCAGGAAGGAACCATACGCTGCAATCGTCGTCAGTGTGATCTCGATCATCGGGTCATCCACCTGTCTGATGACCTGCGAAACGGCCAGTCCGACACCCGTTCCAATCAATGCACCGATGCCGACGATTCTGATAAAATCAAAAGCCAACCCGCCGGCCGTTGCCGCTGTCCCTGTTACGAGCGCCAAGCTGAGCGTGAAGAAAACGATGGCGGTGCCGTCATTGAGCAGGCTCTCGCCATCGAGCAATACGGACAGCCGCTTTGGGACGCCCAGATTCTTAAAGATGGCGACGACGGCTATGGGATCAGTCGCGGCGATGAGTGCGCCAAACACAAGAGCATGTTTCCAGGTAAAACCCTGCACGAAATGCAGCGCGTCGGCGACCGGGGTTAAAATTACGGCAGTCAGCACGATGGCCGCCACAACGCCCGGCAGGGCCAGCGAAGAAATGATGAGGCGGTTTCGCCAGAATTGTTTAAACTCGATATGAAATGCGGCCTCAAAGAGCAGCCCCGGCAGAAAGACACCGAACAGCAGCGCCTTGGTCAGGTGGGGCGCTTCAAAGATATTCAGCATCCCCAGCAGGAGTCCGGTGACGACCAGAGCGACTGTGTAAGGAATGGCCAGACGTTGCACGGCAATCGCCACGGTTGTGGCCACGACAAACAGCAAAATTAAGATGGTTTCCGTCTCCATTACCAGATGTTATCTCCATTCATTTTCGTTCTTCCTGTTTCGCGATTCAGTTAGGGGCCGTTAAGAAATAACTGTTACATTTCTAGCCATTTCGTTACGGCCCCTTATGCCGATCACGATGTTACAATGTTACAGTTATTGTTTGACAACGGCTTACGTTAAAAACTCTCTTTCATCTTCGAGTGCTTTACGCACTAGCTCCAGTTGGCCCTCAACCCTTGCCCGGTCGAATGGAGACACGAGGGTGCGCTCAGCCAGTTCGGCGATCCATTGCAATTGTTCACGAAGCGCCCGACGACGGCTTGGGCTGTCTGTCATACTGGCGATGGTTTGAAGCGCGCCCAGCATCTGCAATATGATGGCGACATTGCCAATGGCGCTGCTTCGAATTTGATTGAATGATTCGGCCAACAAGCTTTCAAAGCTCGGGCCTTTGGCGATCACTCGCAGTTTCCCTTCTTCATAGCGGTGCGCTGAAGGGATTTGCCGGGGGGCCAGCTGTGCCATAATCGCTGTCAGATAATCCACACACATTACGGCTGTCGTGGTATCGTTGACGCCGGGGGAGAGGGCTTTCAATGCCACATCCACGATCTGCCTGATGCCGAAGGCAGCGTCCTGTTCCACAGTGCGGTAGCTGCTGATGCTAAAAGTATCCTGCAGGAAGGCAATCGTTTCTTGATCCGGCGGATCTTCAAGAGCGAGTGAGGCCAGTGGGGTGTTCCGGACAACGAAATCACCGATGCCATGCTCCATCAATACGATGGTTTTCCTGTCCTGCGCTAAGCGTAGGAGCGCTGCGTTATTCACGCTCTGGACATAACCGCTTTGCGGGGCCGGGACGGCACGCCAATTCCGCCCGGATATAGGGTTTAGCGTCTGGTCATCATCGTCTTCACCCGGTTCCTGGCCAAGTTTTTCAGGAAACAGCCGGTCAATGACGGCAATGGTTTCTTCAGCAACCGAGGAGATAATGCTGGAAGCCTGAATCGAAGAGGCGATGTGATGAATGAAGAACATGAGGGCGCCGACACCTCCGAGCGCCAGCACGAAGCCGAAGAACACCGCCAGGTTTGGAACAAATGCGCTCTCGTCGCCGCCGCGAATGGTGCGCAATATGATCAGGCAGTACGTAAAAATGCCGGCGAAGATTCCGAGCACGACCTGCGTGACGCGGCTGCGCATGAAATTCCTCAGAATGCGTGAGGTGTATTGGCTCGAAGCCAGCGCCAGCACGACCAGGATCATGGAGAACGTGACGCCCACCACGGTCATCATCGAACCGGCAATTGTGGACATCATTCCGCGCGCGCCTTCCGCACCGGCCCCAAACAGGCGCGGCCACTTGGCCAACCATTGGTCGCTTCCGGCGGAGTCCGCTTCGATCATCGCTACCGCAAAGGCAGCGCTGAGCAAAACAATCAGCGAAGGGGTAAACCAAAAGCTAGACCGTAGTCTGCTCCAGAGTTGCTTGAATTTATTCATTTGTCAGACTCCATTTCCAGTTCCGGATTTCAGGCAAGTCATGCCGTGATTGTCGATGACCTTTTCTTGATCAACGGGTTTGTGCATGTTTCAATCCTCCATTTTTCAGTGCGCCCTAATCGTTTCTCCGGCGCAAAATGCCCTTCGGCCTGAGCGGCGCAAAGGCAGGCGCCGAAGATGAAAATGCACCCGGAAAAGTAAATCCACAGCAGCATTGCCATGATCCCGCCGAACGTTCCATAGATCGCGTTTAACATGGCGAAGTTCTTAAGGTAGATCACGAATAGAGTATCGGCTACATGTAAAACAACCGTAACACACAGAGCTGTGGCCCACACTTCGGCAAACCGCGTGGGCCTGCGCGGTGCCAGTTTGTAAAACAGGCTCAGACTAAGGAACGCGACCAGTAAGGGGACGACAAAGCTCCCCGGGGCACCGATCCAGGAACGGAGATCATTTACTTGAAAGAGCCAACCCTTTGCCATTTTCATCATCACCGGCGCCACCATGCCCAGGAGGACAGCGCCCGCCACCAATTGTGCGCTCGAACGCCCCAGGTGCGGTTGGTCGCGCTGATGAGCGTGGTGAAGGCCTGGAGCACGACCCATACCAGGATGAGAAGCGAGACCGCACCCGCCTGCCTGCGCACTTTGATCACACCGGCGATGGTGTCGAAAATGTAACTCTGCATTTCACCACTAATTGGAACAAATCTTTCCATGTAAGCAATGACCTCATCCCGGCCTGTTCCCGGTCAATATAAACAGAGGCAATAGTAACGAAGGGGACGATCAAAGGAAACAGCGAGAAGAACGCATTAAAGGCGAATGCTCCCGCCCAATGTGCCACGTCAATTAGCAAAATCTTTTTGACGGTGAGCCTAAGTAGCTCCCAGACCCTGCGAGTCCTTTGTTCAAGCCGGTTTGGCATATTCATCTAACTTAATCTTTCTTTGCCGATCGTCATTGTGCTTTGTCTTTAGGTTTGGCTCTGTCTTCAGTTTCAGCAGTCGTGCATTGATGGCCACAATCACCGTGCTTGCGGACATCAATACCGCGCCCATGGCGGGACTAAGTAGTACGCCCCAAGCATAAAGCGCTCCGGCGGCCAGTGGAATGGCGAAGGCATTGTAGCCTGTGGCCCAGAAAAGATTTTGAATC
The DNA here is from genome assembly GCA_002840635.1 of Deltaproteobacteria bacterium HGW-Deltaproteobacteria-1. GTDB lineage: Bacteria > Desulfobacterota > Syntrophia > Syntrophales > Smithellaceae > UBA8904. The sequence goes on along the minus strand of PHBN01000001.1, from coordinate 25,115 downwards.
ATCTTGCGGTAAGTGGCGCGTGACAGCTGCACGATGGCCACAACATCCAGCGGATTACTCCGCACCAGAATCACGTCAGCGGTTTCCACCGCTACATCGGAACCCGCTCCGATGGCGATGCCCACATCAGCCTGCGCCAGCGCCGGGGCATCGTTCACACCGTCTCCGGTCATGGCCACCAGGATACCCCTGGATTGGACCTCTTTCACTTTGGCGGCTTTATCCCCGGGCAGGACTTCGGCGAAGTATTCGTCCAATCCGACCTGATCTGATACCCATTTGGCTGTCGCCTTGTTATCGCCGGTGAGCATCATGCAGCGAATATTCAACGCCTTAAGAGCATCGATGGCTTGCTTCGCCTCGGGCCGGACGATATCGGCCAAGGCAATGGCTCCTTTCAACTTCCCGTCCACGAGGACAAACACAACCGTTTTGCCTTGTGCTTGCAGTGGTTCGATGCGCGGGTCGGCAAGATGTATTTTCTGTTCGCTGAGGTAGCCGGGGCTGACCACCTTAATTTCTCTACTCTCGACTGTGCCTTCGGCGCCTTTGCCCGGGATGCTTTTAAAGTTTTCAACGGGCAGCTTCTTTTCCGAAGAAGCGGCGATGGCCGTGGCGATGGGATGTTCGGAATTTGCATCTACAGAGGCCGCGTATTGGCGCAGCGTTTCTTCGTCGATGTCCTGCGATAGTACGAGTGTGTCGCTCACGCCAAAACGGCCTTCAGTGAGCGTGCCGGTCTTGTCGAAAATGATGGCTTGCAGTTTTCGCGCGCCTTCGAAAGAAACGCGATTACGAATGAGCAGGCCGTTTTTCGCGGCCAGGGCTGTGGAAACGGCCACAACCAAGGGTATAGCAAGACCCAGCGCATGCGGACAGGTGATGACCATTACGGTCACGGCTCGCTCGATGGCAAAGGAAAATTCCTTGCTCATGGCAACCAACCAGATCAGGAAGGTGACGGCACCGCAACTGAGCGCCACGATGGTGAGCCACATCGCGGCGGTGTCGGCAAATTTTTGGGTTTTCGATTTGCTTTCCTGGGCCTGTTTGACAAGGTCGATGACCTGCGCCAGAAACGAATCCTTCCCGGTGCCTTTGACCTCGATTGTCAGTGAACCTTCACCGTTAATTGCGCCGCCGATGACCTTGCCACCGGTTTTTTTAGCAACAGGGGTTGATTCCCCGGTGAGCATCGCTTCATTAACCGAGCTCTCGCCTTCCACAATGACACCGTCTGCGGGAATTTTCTCACCCGGTTTGATCAGGACTTTATCATCCACCGCCAGTTCACCGAGCGGCACATCCTTTACGCTGCCGTCGGGCATGAGTTTGTGGGCGTCGGAGGGCATGAGTTTGGCCAGTTCTTCCAGGGCTTTAGAAGCGCCCATCACCGACCTCATCTCGATCCAGTGCCCCAGCAGCATGATGTCTACAAGCGTGGCCAATTCCCAGAAGAAGATTTTGCCGGCCAGGCCGAACACGACGGCGCTGCTGTAAACATAGGCCGTGGTAATGGCGACGGCAACCAGCGTCATCATCCCGGGCTGACGGGATTTGAGCTCCTCGAACAGGCCTTTCAGAAACGGCCAGCCGCCATACCAGAATACCGCGGAAGAAAAAACGAATAAGACATAGATGTCGCCGGGGAAATGAATGGTTTCCCTCAGGCCCACCAGCATTTGAAGCATCGGCGAGAGGATGAGAATCGGCAGAGTCAAAATAAGCGAAATCCAAAACCGTTTCCGGAAGTCCGCCGCCATGTGGGCATGGTGATCGGTGTGGTTGCCACCTTTAGACCCTTTCATGTCGTGCCCTTCGTGCATCGTGTGATTCATTGCTTCTGGCGGGTGTTCTAAATGGTGATGATGTTCCATTATTTTTTCCTCGCGCAAGTACCAAAACTGAATTTTTCTTGATACGTTGTCAATAACCATGCCAAATCAACATTTCATGAAAGGCAGTAATTAAAACATTTGCCAGATGACAACATAGAGCGTGTTGTTATCGGAAGCATTCCGGCCGAATCCATCATAGTTCGAAGAAGCGCCGTTGAACTTGTTATAAATTGTATACTGAATGGAAATCTTGGTCTTTTCCCACGGAAGATAACTCGCCTCAAGAATAAAACCATCGTTGTCAGGAATGCCCGTTCTGCTTCCGTCAACTGGATTAGAAGCATAAAGCAGCGAATCTGCTTCGCCGGTCGTAGAAAAATAACTCGTTGATCCACCAATATCGCCAAGCGGGCTCCGATAGTAATAATTCAGATTCATTCTGAATGTTGTCAGTAAGTCAGAGCGGTTTGCCGTATTCCCAAGGGGAAAGCTTGCCTTCCAGTCCTGGTTCTCGCGAATCCAGGTGGCGTGCGCCGTTATCATATACTTTCCCGCTTTAGCCTTATGTGCGTCGTCCACACCCGGTATGTCTTCCGGTTCAATCGTCCCCATGTATTGATATTGTGCGTCAAAGGCGATATCTGTAAAGCGATCTGACGGCCCACTGCTGTTCCCTGAGGGAAAGATATCTGTCTGCATCCCGTAAGTGCCTATGGTAAAGAAGTGATTTTTCCACCGGTGTTCCAATGCCAGACGCCAGTATGGGGCTGTACCGTCCACGATCTGTTCTGTAAAGGTGCCCGCGCTCAATGGCAAGGCAATACCTTCGTCGGCCGAGCGGTAAACAGCCACTCCCAGATAAATCAAATTGTTCCAAAAGGCATAGGCACCGATACCGCCTACTTGCTGGTCTAAAGCCCCATCGATGATCGCCCCTGCGGCAGGCGTTGGGGCAACGCTGGAAGAAGCAAAAGGAAACCTCCAAGCAGGAGTGGTGTTCCAGACATCTTGTACGCTTGGACTATTATTGAGCGTAAACCCGTAAATTAGATTTTTACCCCACACCATGGTGTTGTTTGCATAACGTATATCTGTCATGTCCAAGAAGATTTTGTTGGTGGCGCCATCGTAGGTGCCCTGTATAAAGGCGCCTATCTTATCGTAGATTCGACCTCCGTAAAATAAGCTTAACTGCTGCGGCAGATTGAGTCCATCGGTTTCCCGGTTGTTGTAATCAAAAGGAGCAACCCCGGAAGTCAGTCCCCTGGCGTTTGTATAAGATGCCTGCACCATGCCCGCAACCGGCGGAGGAAATTCATAGGACTTCCCTGTCTTGCTCATGACATAACCGCCAAGTTTGAAGATTCGTCCGAAGGGCGTCAATTCCGGGAATACAGTATGACATTGATTACACGATATCCCTGTTTGCCGCTGAAAACTCGGTACTGCCTGGGCGGTGTTTAACGGCAAAATCTGCAATAACGCGAATACTATGAGAAGAAAGAATATTATGAGAAGAAAGAATACTTTTCTTGGTTTTTCACCAATCATTTTTCATCCCTCCCTAAGTTATTGCTTTGAGATTTTTTTTTGAAGGTATTAGACATATGCAAGATGATGGCCTTTATCTCATCGGATTCCAGGTTAAATGCCGGCATCATCTCCTTGCCTTTTTTGATAGTATTTTCGATTTTCTGCTCCACGGTTATTTTTTTTTCAATATCATCCTGCCAAAACTCGGGAGTGGTGAAATCTTCAGGGTGCATCAGGAGGGATTGAGCCGCTGGTCCTTTGCCGTCGCCCCTCATCCCATGACAGAACTGGCATTTGTTCTTGTAAAGTGTTTTCCCTTTCTCATATTCATTGTCCCCGATACTCTGGGCCAACAAAGGAGTGGCTCCCAGAAATAATACAATTGCAGCACATCCGAGAATTCTTTTCATGAGATACGCCTCCTTGATTTTTTCGACCCGGCTAATCGGCAGGATCCGGAACACAAGAATAGTCACTTAGGATAATTCCAGCCCTATGAACATTAAAACAATTACCCGCTGCATGTCGGTTGCTTGCCGAACGCGAATTATAGACTCATGGCAGCGTTTTGAGGAAAGCAATCAGGTCGGCCAAATCAGCTTTGCCGATATTCCATCGCGGCATGTCCGGTTTTAACTGGGTGCCATCGGGGTCCTGACCTTTTACAACCGCCAGTCGAAATTTTTCCGCATCGAATTCGGGCTGCAAAACTTTCCAGCGTATATCTTTGGCATCCATCACCTGCATCATTCCCATGGAGTGTCTGCCACCCCGCCCATCCGGACCATGACATGAAACACATGCCAGTTGTCCTCCCATCATCATCCAACCACTCGATGCCGGACCGCCCGCGTAAGTGATTACCGTACCGCGCTCGCTCGTAGAGGTGAAATAGATGCGTTCTCCGTTAGAACGAAAGGATCCCGCTCCCCACCCCGTTCCGCCGCCCATCATACCCTGTCCTCTACCATAGCCTGGTCCATATCCCATTTGAGTATCTGCATCCCAGGAAATAAGAACTACTCCCACGACGACTGCCAAAATTGAAGCCGCTATTGATTTTTTCATTGAATAACCTCCCCTTTACTGATTTTTTATTTTCGTTTTATCATGTAAACGATGCCAAAAATAACGAGAATAGCGACAATAATCAACAATATCCATCCGAAACCGAAGCCGTATCCCATTCCCCACCTCGAACCCCACGAATCACCACCCATCATGTTGTTACCTTGATTGTTGCCCATCTGGGCCAATGCTGAAGTGCTAAAAGCAAACAAAACCGCTAATGGAATCATCAATCTTTTCATCTTTTTTTCCTTTCGCAAAGCTTCGTGTAACTTAACCTTTACGATACCGCAGATTTCTGAAGTTGCAGAATGCTTGCGGTCATGCTCATCCTTCATTCATGGTGTTCTTCGGGTTTTTGCTTTTTTTCCATTGCGAACTGTCTCTGCATTAAGTACTATGAATCAAATACACAACAAGGAAGATTCCAACTGCAAGGACTGATAGGGTGAGCAGCAGGTCAAGTACCGATGACGGTTGATAAGTATCATCGTCTATTTGTCTCTCCACTTTCCTGTACCTGACAAATGCAAGCAGGCCAATCAACGTGCCAAGACAGACAAGGAATATTCCAACGATTGCCGAATATCCATGAGGAGGAGGCAAAGCATTCGCAATATTAGCGTTTCCCAAAATCAATGACATTTGTTTTATGAACAGCGCAAACTTTTCAACAACAAAACCAAATGCCATTAGCCCGATGCTTGTTCTTATCCACGCAAGAAATGTTCTTTCATTTGCCATGTGAACACGGCGATTACGAACGCCTGTATATTTTTTATCTTCAATTATTTCCGACTGATTCATTGTATTACTTTTCTCATCTTTTCTTACGATGCTTCGGGGTAAGGCATTTTCACCGAGGGGCTTTCATAGACGGTGAAACATTAACGTTATTTCAGCCACAGCGCATGCTCTTCCTGGAGGCAGGTAAGCTTAATCTTTTTCAACCGAGCCAGTTCTTTATTGCTCAAACGGGGAGCTTCACGTTTTTTTTTATAAGCTGGAATCCCATTGTCTGTTTCATTTCCCCCATCATCGGGTAATAAATTGGCATTACCAATGATAGCAGAAAATATTTTTGCCGATTGATCCCAGATCGTGTTGATTGTACTAAAGGCGGTGTCCGGCAATGGGTTGTCAAATTCTATCGTCTCTCTGGTCATTTGTTGCTGATTCATATTCTACACCTCTTTAAGTTAATTATTGTCAGTTCCCCATGGGCGATTGACTTCATTCACAATGTAATCATAGAGTTCCTTAGCCTCTTGGTCGGATATCCGGGATGCTGTGAATGTTGGCATTGGTTTTACAGGATGGCGGATCAGCGAAATGAAGGCCTTTAAGTTATTTAAATTGTCGGAGCTTCTCAGAGGATTTTGTGGACTAATTTTATTGCCTCCATTAGCATGACAAATGTTGCAGTTCGCAATAAATATTTTTTCGCCGATTGGATATTTATTTGAATGCGGCGGCATTTGTTCCCCGTAGACGATCCTTGCACCATACCAGCCGAGACAAATGATAGTTATGAGACAGAACGTATAAAGAGCTAGAGTAATCCTTGAACTTTTCTTGCCCTTGAAACCCAAAAGAAATGTCACAAATGAAAGGAACAAAAGAATAACGGCCAGAACCATCTTTATTTTGATTGGCGTAAGCCAGGCACCGAGATAGAAATGCCGCCAGTCCGCAAATCCGAAGATGATTACGGGTAATAGAAAAACAAGAGAAAGGGTAATACAATGATACGCCGTTACGGCCAGTCTTTTCCAACTGGAGAGTGCGGAAATCCAGGCAAAGCAAAAGGCGCCTATCGTCAGACCCATCGGTATATGCACCAGGATGGCATGAATGGGATCGGGAAAACCCAAACTGTTAACCATGCTGTAAAATGTATTAATCCATAAATCCATCATCCCTGCCTCTCTTATGTTTTCGGTTGAAACTCTTTTTCAGATTGGTTTAAGCAAATGCTGCTGGTTTCACCCCGAAATATATACCAGAATTAAATAGCGTATTTTTATCATTCCCGCCTGGTGATCCCCTGTCCTTTGTGCAGGACTACTTAAGTGGGAAATTATCCGGATTAATAACAAACCATACATTCTTTACACCCTGGCCAGTGGTTTCGCCGGGCTTTTTGTCATTAATCCAGTAATAAAGCGGGTAGCCCCTGAAGGTTGTCTGTGTCTTACCGTCTTCCCTGGTAATCGTCCCAAAATCCGACGCCTTTGTCCCTTTGGGGGCAGCAACTGTTTCTCTGTAATAGATGGGCCATTTTTCTAAACAAGGGCCGGTGCAAGCGCTTTTTCCAGGAGAATCTTTTTTAAATGTATACAGGGTGTTCCCCTCTGTATCTGTAAGATATTTTCCTATGCCATTCTTTTCTTGAATTTTAACTGCATGATGCATACCCATAGCGACACCAATCCCCAAGGCCATCATCCCGACAATGACTAACAACATTGTAATTTTTTTCATATCCATTCTCCTTTTTGTTGAATCTTGTTTTTCTGTTTGCCTATCAACGGAATACCAGAGGTACTCTGTTCTACATCAAGACATTTCCGCATCCGGTTTTACAGTACTCTCCCGCATCTTTTCTTGATACCAGAGATCATGGTTCTGCTTTGCCCATACAGCATCGACGGAACCAGACCACATGGCTTCAAAAGCGCCTTCCATGCCAAGAGTTCCCATATAAATATGTCCAAAGGAGACGGTAACAAACAGAACCGCCACCACGGCATGTACGACATGAGAGACCTGCATGGTGAGGCGAGTCTGTTCCCAAATGGGGAAATCAAGCAGTACACCGGTGATCCCCACGGCACTCCCGAAAATAAATATCAGCCAGAACCATCCCTTTTCGCCGGCGTTGACTCTCCCGATATGTGGCCGTGGTCCACTGCCAATCATGCCGCCCATACTTTTGAACCACTGAAGATCAATCTTTCGGGGAATATTGAAACGGACCCAGAGGACAAATTCCAAAAGAATTCCTGCAAGCAACAGGGGGCCACAATAATTGTGTAATACTTTTGCACCCTGTAGATATCCTGAAAAAAGCCAATGCCCGAAAATCGGTATCAGCACGAAGCGTCCTAAAAGAAGACTCAACCCCGTGACAGCCATTACAATAAACAGCAAGGCTGTAGACCAGTGCAGAAAGCGCTCCCGATAAGTAAAACGCTCGATCATCACCCCAGAACGAGGTTTTTCCAATTTATCCTGGCCGACAATCAGATAGAACGCGGCCATGCCTATCAGAGCCAGTATAATGATCCACGGAGAAATCCGCGCAATGAGACCGTTGCGAATTTCCCGCCAGTTCTCGCCGCTGTTCTGAATGAGAACTGTGTGCCCCTGATCCGGCGTGGAGGTATAGGCCGGAACGCCCTCCCGGACCACACGCCAGAAGTTGGCCCGCGGGTTTTCGAGATCAGAGCCGATCACCTGAAAGGACATCGCTCCTCCCAGCAGTGAAAGAAGCACGGCTAAGATCACAAGACGTCTGATCGGCAGAATTCTGCTTTTCGTTGTCATAACGCCTCCTTATTCAGCGGTCGGTTTGCACGAGTTTGAAGCGATCGATCAACTCCTGCTGATTTTTTAACGCAAGCAACGGATCTTTAGCGCCCTTGTATACACCCGGTTCATGCATAGTCACACTGCGCGGTTCTGGGGAACATCCGGCGATCCCCGCAAGTGCCATCATTACCGCCAGGATCAAATATTTTAATCTCATGGATTTTCCCCCTTACCTGATTTGAAATTATAAGCGGTCTCCCATCCCCATGTCTGAGGACGGCCCCCACGCTTCGTAATGCGTTGAATATAGATGTCAGACACGACATTACCATCTCCGGCAAGCAGCGCCTTTGTCGCGCACATTTCCGCGCATAGAGGCAATTTGCCTTCGGCAATCCGGTTGCGGCCGTACTTTTTGTATTCCTCGACAGAGTTGTCCGGACCTGGTCCGCCGGCGCAGAACGTGCATTTGTCCATCTTGCCGCGTGCCGCAAACCAGTTTTGTTCTGGAAATTGGGGCGCTCCGAACGGGCAGGCATAGAAACAATAGCCGCACCCGATGCACAGATCCTTGTCGTGCAGGACAATGCCATCCGGCGTTGTGTAAAAGCAATCAACGGGGCAGACAGCTGCGCAGGGTGCATCCGTGCAGTGCATGCAGGCTACGGAGACGGATTTTTCTCCGCTCTCTCCGTCCTTCAAGGTGACCACGTGCCGCCGGTTAATGCCCCACGGAACGTCATGTTCGTTGTTACAGGCCGTCACGCACGCATTGCATTCAATACAGCGTTCGGTGTCACAGAGAAATTTCATTCTAGCCATGGTTTGTCTCCTTTTCGTAAGTCAGAAATTATCTTCTTCTAGAAAATAATTCCGCTTTGCACAGATCCCGACAAACGGGTCACGCAGGTGTTATACGGCAGAGCGTTGCTTTGGTTTCCTGCATCTGGGTAACGGCATCGTAGCCATAGGTGGTGGCGGTATTGCACGATTCACCGCGCACATAGGGCACGGTGCCCTCCGGGTAACGGTCATAGAGATCCTTACCCTCAAACCAGCCGCCGAAATGGAACGGTGTCCAGACCACACCGGGACCGACTCTCGGGGTGACCATGGCCCTTACCTTGATTCTGCCCCCTTCCGCACCCTCCAACCACATGTATCGTTCATTACCGATGCCCGCATCATTCGCATCTTTCGGGTTAATTTCAGCGAACATTTCCGGCTGTAACTTGGCCAGCCAGGGATTGGAGCGTGTCTCCGCACCGCCCCCCTCATATTCCACCAATCGGCCACTGGTAAAAACCAGGGGATATTTCTGGCTGTGATTAACGGATTGAATGGAGCTATACCGGGTCGGCAACCGCCAGAATATCTTACGGTCCTGATACGTGGGATATTTCTTCACGAGATCGAACCTTGGTGTATAAAGGGGTTCACGGTGAATCGGGACGGGGTCGGGATATTCCCAGACCTGGCAACGGGCCTTTGCGTTCCCGAACGGTGCGCAGCCGTGTTTGATGGCTACCCGCTGGATACCGCCGGAGAGATCGGTTTTCCAGTTGCGCCCTTCAGCTTCCTTTTTTTCCGCCTCCGTGAGATCATTCCACCAGCCCAGTTTTTTGAGCAGCACGTCGGTGAATTCCGGATAACCGTCCTTGATTTCCGAACCTTGGGAATAGGCCCCTTCGGCCAGCAGGTTTTGGCCGTTTCGTTCCGTGCCGAAGCGAGCCCGGAAAACCAGTCCACCTTCAGCAACCGGTTTGCTGGGATCATAGAGGATCGGCGTCCCGGGATGTTTCATTTCCGGCGCCCCCCAGCAGGGCCAGGGCAGGCCGTAATATTCGCCGTTGCAGGGACCGCCTTCGGCTTTCAGGGTTGTTGTGTTGAAAGTGCCCCGATGCTTGGCCTGAAGCTTGAGACGCTCAGGGGTCTGTCCTGTATAGCCGATGGTCCAGGCGCCACGGTTAACTTCCCTCAGAATGTCTTCAATCAGGGGTTCGTCGTTTGTCACCTTGATATGTTTGAACAGTTCTTTCTCAAAGCCCAGTTTCTTGGCTAATTTATATAAAATGGTGTGGTCCGGCAATGCTTCGTAGAGCGGTTCTATAATCTTTTCCCGCCATTGCAGTGAACGATTCGAGGCGGTGACGGATCCGTAGGTTTCAAACTGGGTGCAGGTCGGCAGAAGATAGGTATCATTCTTCCGGTCGCTCATCACCGCCATGTGGGTCGGATAGGGATCGGAGATCACGACCATTTCCAGTTTCTCTAATGCTTTCTTCATCTCCACGCCGCGGGTCTGACTGTTCGCGGCATGGCCTTGAAAGAAAACGGCTCGGAAATTATCCCTTTGGGCGATATTTTTCTTGTCCTCCAGGACACCGTCGATCCAGCGTGAAACAGGGATTCCCTCCATGAACATGGTGTATTCCGGGGTACCGTTCCCGGAATCATATTTACCCGTCATATCAAACCGGGCTTTGAGCCATTCATAATCCACATCCCAGACGCGAGCCCAATGTTTCCATGCCCCTTCAGCCAGTCCATAATATCCGGGCAGGGTATGGGAATTAGGGCCTATATCGGTTGCCCCCTGCACGTTGTCATGGCCGCGAAAGATGTTGGCACCGCCGCCGGCGACGCCAATGTTACCCAGGGCCAGCTGGAGGATGCAGAAAAGCCTTGTGGTATTAGTGCCCATATGGTGCTGAGTGACGCCCATACACCAAACGATGGTGCCAGGCTTGTTTTCCGCCATGGTTTTGGCAATTTCATATACCTTTTCTTTCGGCATGCCCGTCACATTTTCCACGACATCGGGTGGCCAATTATTGGTCTCTTTGCGGATATCGTCCATCGCCCAGACCCGCTGGGCGATGTATTGCTTGTCTTCCCAACCATTCTTGAAAATATGCCAGAGCAGACCGTAAATAAAAGGAATATCTGTTCCCGGGCGAAGCCTCGCATAGATATCGGCATGGGCTGCCGTGCGCGTGAAGCGCGGGTCCACGACAATAATTTTAGCGCCGTTTTCTTTTCCCCTCAATACATGCTGCATGGCCACCGGGTGGGCCTCGGCGGCATTGCTGCCGAGAAACAGCATGACTTTGGAGTTATGCATATCGTTGTAGGAATTGGTCATGGCGCCATAGCCCCAAGTGCTCGCTACGCCGGCTACCGTAGTCGAATGGCAGATGCGTGCCTGGTGATCGATATTGTTCGTGCCCCAAAACGCGGCGAATTTTCGTTGAAGGTAAGAACCCTCGTTGCTCGCTTTAGAGGATCCACAGAAAAACACCGCATCAGGACCCGACTCTTTGCGAATCTTCAGAAAGCGGTCGCCGATCTCATTGATGGCCTGGTCCCAGGATAGCCTTTGCCATGACCCGTTCACGAGCTTCATAGGATATTTTAAACGTTTGACGCCAAAGCCATGATCCCGGACGGAGGCTCCCTTTGCACAATGAGAACCAAGATTGAAGGGTGATTCATAATCGGGTTCCTGGCCTACCCATACGCCGTTTTGAAGCTCGGCGATTACACCGCATCCCACCGAGCAGTGGGTGCAAATGCTTCGGCGGTATTCCATCTTTACATCAGGCCGTGGGAAATTCTTCTTTTCCTCTTCCGTGGCATCCCTTACGCATGACAGCGGTAAGAACCCCAGCAAGGCGCCACTGCCCAAGACAACGGCTCCCCGACCTAAAAATGTTCGCCGGTCGATGCCTTTTTGAGAGGCAGGTTCGGAAGAAATCCGCGTCAGCCACTTTTTATTGAATGGTTTCATTTAGGCATTCCTCCACTTGTATATAGTCGATCAGTTATAATTTCGCCGTTTCATAATATTTTTTTATATGTTCCGTTAATCGATACCCGCCTTTGGACTCTGATGACTGAGGCAATGGTTCTTCAGGCTTGACCGGTGCAGGCTTGACGATGCCCATCAGCGCTAAAGACCCGCAGAAAATAGCCGCACCTTTAATAAACGCCCGTCTGCCGCCGGATACTTTTATTTCCATTTTGAATCCTCCTTGTTTTAATCGGGAATGGGGTGTGTTCACCCAGATTCATATATTTGTGCTCTAATTCCATAAAACGACTGCCGAACAAACCGACCACGCTATAAAACGAGGCGTCTTTTACTAAACGCAGATCTTCGAAAAAGGCGATTATCCACGATGCAATATGGCGTTGAAAAAAATTGGCCTGCACTGGAAGGGGAATAGGGTTGGATTGACGGGAAATAAGCGCCATGATTTCACAGAGTGCCCCGGCATGATCTTCTGACTCATGGCTGCCCGCTTGCCTCAAAATGCCCAGTTCAAGGAGGCTTGAGCGTAAGGATGCCAGTGGCAACGACTGTATCTTTTTTTCTTTATACCACGATGCATAAGGCACCATCTCACCGGTTCCCAGGCCGATGAACAGCCTGTTAAATTCGTCTTTCATCGCGCCAAGAGATGTGTTTTGTCCGGCCTGGCGCAAGGCTTCTAAAGCATTGCTAAGCGGCTCTGGAGTGGCCTGGGGCCACTCCAGATTTTGTAATACGCCCAGGAGGTCTTCTGAGGGAGGAAGTCCCAGAAGTGCGGCCAGCATCACATAAGTGTCGCTGCGCATATCCGCATAGGTGGTAAACCATTCCGGAGCATCCATCTTTTGCATTATCGATTCCATTCTTTTATATCCTGTGACGAAAGGGCATCCCTTGTGCGACAGGTCCGGCACATTTGCAGACGGCGTAATTGCCGTTCGGCCTTATACATCCAGTGGCCTGTAAGTTTCCCCTGTATGCGATTGACCATGCCCTGCGAGGCAAAGGGCACACCACACTCGATGCATCTGACCGGCTGGGCTTCATTGAGCATTGCCGGCGCCTGGACAGCATCTTGGTCGCAGAGCATCCGGGGCAGCAGGTGCATCGCCCTTTCGGGGCATGCTTCTATGCACAGGCCGCACTGATGACAGCGGGCTTCAATTAATTCAAGCCTTGGCACATCGCCTGCCGCAGACAGAGCGTTGGAAGGACAGACAACGGCACAGGCCATGCAAAGGGTACAGGCAGCGGAGTCCACCCCCACCGCGCCGAACCGGGCGCCAGTCGGCAGAGGAATGCATGGTTGTCGCACACCGGATTGATCATAAAGATGTTGGGTTGTCAGCCGGGTCAGTGTCCGTTTATCGTAGATGGGGGACAATGTTTCAGGCGGCAAAAGAGGTTGGTCAAGTCGTGCGTCAAGGCCTACCGTCACGGGGAGCGCATTTTCAGGCCGGTTGTTTTCATCTGCAATGACGGCAAACTGGATTTTATCCTCCGACATGTCGAGGCCCCTCAGGATGGCATTGCCAATTTGAGCCTGCCACTCGACGGCCTTTTTAATGCTGAGAGGGTTTTGCGCGCCGCAGGCCACGACCACCGACCCTGCGCCATAGGCCAATGCGGCCAGAATCATCTCCAGTCCGACATAACCGATTTGCTCCACTTTGAAATTGATCCGGCGGTGAGAACTCCCCTCATCCATCCCCGGAAGTTTGTTGCTTTCGGTTATTTCCAAATCCGTAATCACCAGAGACGGCGGTAATGCGGAATCTGCCCGTTGTTCTGCAAGTGTAAGTTGCAGGCTGCTCAACAGTTCTTTATGAGATGGGTGGTCCATTTGAATGGCACCCGCAGGGCAGACCATGGCGCAGCCGCCGCAACCCTGACACAGGCGAGAATCGATTGAAATGGTTCGATTCACGGATTGGATTGCGCCGAAGGGGCAGACATCAAGACATTGGCTGCAGTTACTTTTACGCGATAGACTATGCAGACAATGGGTTTTCAGAAGGACCGTAAATTGCGGCTTATGAAACCGGCCGCGCATCTGAGGCAGTTCGGTCATCATTTCATCGAGGGTCGCAAGATTCAATCCGGGGGCGTAATAACCCATCGGTAGACCACCACCTGCAAAAGAGGGCGTGGCTTGAAGATCCAAAACAAGATCAAATGCGGACGCCTCGTCGCCAAACCATTCCGACAGAGGTTGCGGGTTCCCGTTTCTGGTCACCGTTGCGGAAAATCCGCCCAGGGCACCGGTAATCGATACCGCGATGACCTCAAGCGTATTAAATGGATCAAACCGGGGGGCTACATCCGGGGATTCTTTTTTCGTGATCAGCAGCGTACACACCAATCCTTGATCATGGAGGCGTCTGCCGCAGGCGATGGCACGTCCGATATCCGTATCAACAATTAAAGTTCGCCCCTGGGAGACCACGGTTATGGGTGGCAAAGCCTCGCGGGTTGCTTCTGCGTTTCTTTCCCACTCAATTATTTTTGAGGAGGCCGTTTTATCCACAGCCGTATCAACTACGTTTCTCCCGTGCAGACGCTCCGTTTGATGGCGCATGTCGGCGGTGACCACACCGTCGAGTGACTGGAAGGCTCGATAGTTGCCGGAATAGTCATTGAGATTGTCCGTATAATTGAACTCGGCTGAATGGAAATTTATGATTGTGTCTTGGGAGGATGCGCCCGCCAGGTCATTCGGACTGGTGGGGAAAATAGCGGGCTTTTCCGACGGCATGTTTCCTGATTCATTTTCCCGATTCATGAGATACCCTTATCCATCTACATTACGCTCATAACAATATAGGTTAACCGCATCATTTCCGTCGGCATGGGACGCAGGAATTGTCGCCGGCCCCCTGTTTCTTTTATTTGCATTGGCATACCACCCTCAACACAATTACGGCGCGTGTCCAAACATCCGCATATGTGAACTAGGAAAAAATATTTTTTCTTGTACGCATATAAAATATCTGCATTCGGAACCCGGGGCAATAGCAGAATATCTATAATGCATTAGTAGGTAAATACTATCAGTGAAGAAATGCATGCGTATCTCGGAATCTGACACAACTGCTATATTTCATATTTTAGGATTTATAACCAATCAGGCATTGATCACCAGGCAGTCCCATGGCTTCACTTTTTCCCTGATGTCTATTCTCCATCTTCTGAGTAAGTTCTCCGAATTCACTCTTTGATCAAGCGCCACCCAATCTCCTTAAAAAAAAATGGTCTCGTCGGGCATTTCGTCATAAGGCAGGCTATCAGGCAATGTGATCTGAGATACGTCAATGCCTCCTGTTTCTTTTTTATCCAGCCATTCTGAAATTCTCATTGGTTCTTTTCTCCCTGATCGTTTTCCAAAGTCCGATCCTTACAGAGAAAGAAATCATCTGCCTGTGACTACGCCTTCAGGGTTCGATATTTTTATAACATCATAACGTAACAGCAAATAACCTGCCAACAGCTGAAGGAGAGCCAAAATATTGGATTCGTCCTTTATGAATAAGAAATTAGATGGATAAGAGGAAATAGTAGAAAGCATGAAATGATTTGTTTGCCCTCAGTATTTGGTGGCGCCTCAATATATTGATGGTGACTTTGAGGAAAGTGCACATCTTTCATAAAAAAAATATTCAGGCGCAGTGCGTCATTGACGTCATATCCGCCGCCAGGAGAACATGGCACATTTCAAAGGCGTATTTTACGAACGTTGAGGAAGCCGACGACGCCAACAAAGGCAGCTCTTGAATTGGAAATGGAATTACACGCCCTTCCTTGACATCCAAGATATTGTTAATACTTTAAAAGGGCGAATTATTCCATCAAACGCATATGCTTTGCAACATCAGAGACGGCCATGGGGTCCGTTGGGCGATTTATCACTATACGCTTCAAGAAGGATGAATATAAATGAGCGCGCTTGATAAAAAAATACAGGATTATATCGCCAGATTCTCGAAAGAAAAACTCCGCACAGGCGATTCTATTCTTTATGCGATGGTCGGAATCAGTTTTTTAATAGCGGCATTAGTTTCTTTAGTTTACAGCTACTGGGATTTCAGTTCAATTATCTGGAACGTTAATGATCCGAGAAATGCCGCTGTAGCGATCATCCGATTTGTCTCTGACCTTCTTCTTGTGATCATCATTATGGAAGTCATGGGCACTGTAATTCGTTATCTCGAAGATCATAAAACAGATCTTCGGCCATTTCTTAATATCGGTATCGTTTCCGCCACCCGGGGCATTCTGTCAATAAGCGCGAAACTATCCGTCGAAACTCTTCAGGGACAGGCATTTGCAGACGCGATGATCGAGCTCGTCGTTAATGTTATCGTTATTCTTGTTCTCGGCATTACACTAAAGCTATTATCAAATACTGTTGATGTGGGTGAACGGAAAGTAAAAACCCCGTCTCCGGACCGGAGCTAAATGTGACTGCTACACATTCGACGCTCTTAGTGATACTTTTACAAATAGGATAAATGAATGTCAGCTTTTGAGGCAATGACTTGGCCGCAACCGCTGAAATGTTACTACTGGCACGGGTTTGATCTTCATTCTAAATGAGCAAGTTAATAAGGAAACAGCCTCCCTCTGTTCACAGCTTACTCAATCCCTGGGGCATTATTTATCTTTGCCAGTGCTTCTTTTCGATGATTTGACGTGGCTGCTAACTTTCTGGATCTGTACACCTTCTTTTTTTTCTTGTTCATTGAATGGTTTCTTTTTCTGCGATGCTTCAGGATAGAGCATCTTCATCCAGGGATTTTCATAGATAGCGAAAAACATGGCTTCATTGAACTGGTCGCGTGCTTTCTGGTAGCTGTTCAGAATGGTAACAATGCTGTCCGAAACATTCTTTTCAATGGACAGAAAAAGGTTGTCCGGGGAAACCGGGCTGCGGTTCTTTTTCACCAAAGGCGCCAATGTCTTGAAGATCGGCATAAACGGATTGACCGTATCTGAGAAGATATATTTATTGATCCGGAGCGGATGGAGTTGTTTCAATATATCAGCAGATGTTTCCGTGGAAAACATCTTTACCCAGGGACTGACATAGGTGTTGTACAGTCTATCATTTATCTCGGAAACAGCAGCAACTCTACGGAAGTCTGCATCTTCTTCTTTCATCTCCTGTTTACCATCATTGAGTGCTATGAGATCCTTGATGTCGCGTGCATCAAAGCGGACATCGTAATCGGACACGCCTTCTTTTTTCCCTTTATCGACAATGATCATCTCATAGAGACCCGGTTGCAGTGCGTCTATAATGTCGATGCTTTTAATGATTTCATTGTGTTCCTTTTGAGCAATCTTGGAGCCGACGAATATGCCCAAGTGTCCGACATTCGGATGAATCATATAGATGATGACTTTACCCTGCCGTTTGATTTCCTTCGTACTGCCGTATTCTTTGATAATCCAGTCCAGAGCTTGCTGTGGCGGCGTAATGTTGTCACCTTCGGAGGCAAACAGGAGCAGGGGCTTTTTGATATCTTTCAAATTGATTATTTTTTTTCTGTCCAGCGTCAATTTCCCTTCTTCCAGTTTGTCCCCCACAAAAAGGTTTTCCACAATGAAATGCATTTCCTCTTTGCTTAAATCAGAATAGCCATCCCACCACTTTTCAAAAGTAAGGTATCGTTCTTCATCGGTATCTACATTAGCATAGAGATTATACTGCTTGGTCCAAAGCGTGTTCCCAGGATTTAATGATTCGAAGTTTTCTTCAAGCCAGGCGCCATCGAAATTTCCATGACCCAGATCAGCCATGAGCGATACCATCCAGATGCCGCCCAAAAGTCCTCCGCCATACCGCATGGGATTTTTCCCCTGCACACCGGCCCAGTAGGAGAGAGGCGCGCCATTGAGCACCAGCGGACCGGTCATATCCGGTCGGTCTGCGCCCAGCATGGCCACCGCCCAGCCGGCCTGGCAATTGCCGATGACAGCCGGTTTTGGCGCTTTAGGATGACGCCTGGATACTTCTTCAATAAACAGGATTTCCGCCTGCTCCACATCGGCTATGGTTTGTCCAAAAACAGGTTCCGGATGGAAAAGAATGAAATAAACCGGATGACCCTGGGCAAGGGCGTCGCCGATTTCCGATTCGCGCTTGGAACCCCCTATCCCTGGGCCGTTTCCCGCCCGTGGATCGATGACAATAATCGGCCGACTGTTCGGATTGATGCTGTTATCTTTTGGTGGAATGATCCGGGCCAGATCATAGTTCACCGGACGCTTCAAGGTGCGCCCGGAAAGAAGAATTTCGTAATCAAAAATAAGAACGGGCGGTTCTCCCTTTTTGATGGTTTGAAAATAATTATTCCCCCGCCTGCGCATAACATCCATAAAAAGGATCGACCGCTGCCCCGAATCGAGCAGGTAGTCATACATATCCCTGAACAGGGGGTTTAAATTTAAATTTGTGAGGTAATTGTTTTCCTGGCTCATTGCTTACTCCATTCTGTGGCATAAAAGCGCTGCCACGGCGCACGAAAGAATTCGCGCATTGGCCGGATCGGATCGGGACGTGAGGATGATCGGCACTTTTGTTCCGACGACAATACCGGCCAGTTGTGCGCCGGCAAGGTATTCCAAGTCTTTACCCAGAATGTTTCCTGAAACAAGATCGGGAACCAGCAGGATGTCCACGTCGCCTGCCACGTCGCTTTTGATTCCCTTGACTTTGGCCGACTCGGCCGAAATGGCGTTATCAAAGGCCAGCGGTCCGTCCACCAATGCGCCGGTAATTTGTCCGCGTTGGGACATTTTGGCCAGACACGCCGCATCGATGGTTGACGGGATGGCCGGATTGATAACTTCCACCGCAGATAACGCGGCTACCTTGGGTTGTTCCACACCCAGTAGAATGCACATATCCACTGCATTTTGAATAATGTGCATCTTGGTTGAAAGGTCGGGCGTGATATTGATCGCGGCATCCGTAATATACAGCAATTTCGGATAGGTTTTTAAATCGGCCAGAAACACGTGAGATATGCGTTTTTTCCCTTGCAGGTGATGAACAAGAACCGGATGGAGAAATTGATCGGTGTGGATGTGACCTTTCATCAGCGCCAGGACTTCACCTTTTTCAATCAGCTCGACGCCTTTTTCCGCCATGGCGTCATCATCGCTTGCATGGATCACACGAAAATTGTTCTTACATGAAATGTCGCCCAACAACCTGGTGATGATATCTGTATCGCCAATTAGTGTCGGTTCGATCAACCCTTCGGCAGCCGCCTGGCAGGCCCCTTCCAGAACATGCTGCTCATCGGCATCGATGACGGCCGTTGGAACGGCCTTCAGTCCATGAACCGCCCGGCGTAATTCGTCAAAATTGCTAAACTCAATAATCATGATGACTTCCCCTTATCTCATTTAAACAGTACGTCTGTCGTATGTCTGGCAATCATGATGTCCTCGTTGGTCGGTATGACGCGGACGGTACATTGACCGTAATCCGTGGAAATCACATCGGCATCGGCATCATTTTTTTGGGGATCAAGAGCAATTCCCAGAAACTCAAGCCCGCGACAGATCAGCCAGCGAATCGGCGCGGATCGCTCGCCGATGCCTCCGGTGAAAACCAGCGTATCCAGGCCGCCAAGCACAGCTGATAACGCCCCGATGGATTTCCGAACGCTATAGCAATACATGGCAATGGCCTGGCTTGCCTGCAGAGAGTTGTTGCAATGATCAAGCAATGTTTTCATATCGGAGCTTATTCCCGATACGCCCATGAGGCCGGAATGATGATACAATAAATCCTGGAGACGCCCGAGGTCGTATCCTTTTTCATCCATCAGATATAAAATGATTCCCGGATCAAGCTCGCCTGAGCGCGACCCCATCATCAGGCCGCCCAGTGGGGAAAAGCCCATGGTCGTATCCTGAGGAGTACCGTCTTGAAGTGCGGTCATGCTGGATCCGCTTCCCAGATGGGCAATAATAATTTTCCCGTGAATAGACGCCCCGAGGACGCCGGTAATATATTCATAGGAAAGACCGTGAAATCCGTAACGGTGGATACCTTCCTCCCGTAAATGATAATCCAGCGGCAGCAGCTTTCCCATGTCCGGCATTTGACAATGAAAGGTTGTGTCAAAGCAAACCACTTGGGGAAGTTGAGGATAGTGCTCACTGACGGCTTCAATACAAGCGAGCTCGCCCGGCAGATGGATCGGCGCCAGGGAAATGCATGCATTCAATTCCCGCAGCAGCGACGGCGTCACCGCTTCCGGCGTCAGATGGTCGGGACCGCCGTGAGCCAGACGATGCCCCACGGCATCGGGCGCCGGAAAATTATGTTGTTCGATAACCTGCTTGAAGATCAATTCGATTGCCCGATCATTATCGGGTAATTGCGTCTTTAAGTCCGATAGTCTTTTTCCGGAACCATCATTTAACCACAGCCAGCCTTCTGATAATCCAATACGTTCCGCCGCTCCTTGAACGACCAGTTCTTCATAGGCCCCTGACAGATACAGGGCATACTTGATCGATGATGAGCCGCAGTTGATGCAGAAAATATATTTTGGCATCAATTATCCTCAAGTATTTCGTCGAAAAGTACAGACTTCCTTCACTCCACAGCACTTAGCTCCTGCTTTACCAGAAATATCGAGCAGGGCATGGCTCTGATGATTTCGTCGTTACTCCCACCAACAAGCATGCGTTCCAAGCGACTTTCCTGATGGCTGCGAAGGATCAGTAGATCAATCGTCTCATCTTTTACCAGATTCAGGATGATCTCGGAAGGATTGCCTTCCTTAACGAATTCCTGAATCGCCATTCCCTTTTTATTTTCCGCACTGATTATTTCATGCAATTGGGCCTTATACTTTTCCATCTCGTTTTTATGTTCCTGTTCAACGGATACCATGGGAACGCTCCATCCTTTTAGCCATGTGGTATCCATCACGTGAATGACTGAAAGTTCAGCCTTATATTTGGCAGCCAATGATATTCCCACTTTAATCGTATTATCACAATATTGGGTTAGCCAGCTGACTACAAGAATACGCTTGATAAAATCCATAGTTTGCCTCCTTCGGATTCATTTGTAACCTTTCACATTGAATGAACACTTGACCTTAAAAAAAGACAGATCACTTCTTCATTGCTGAAGCCCCGATGTTTTCGTTTTGAGTGAAGTAATTTGCACATTTCTCCATATCCGAATCCATAATGTATCATGGGCCATCAGTCGCCTTGACCCTGCGAGTCATGGCAGTCATCTTCGGTATCTCCTTTTCAGATTTGATTCCATTATTCCAGCTTAAGAGTTGTTTCACATGTTTTGCTGTCTCTATTGGTAAATATTCTCCCGGTTGCACTCTTGCCTTTGGCGCTCACTGTTATATTAATGTCTTGGTTTCTGGGCAGCCAAAGATCAAGAAAACCGGTCGGTGCCGTTTTCATGGTTTTGTTAATCAGGATTTTACCGCCGGCAGTAACCGCTACGACTTTTATGTTTGTGTTCTTTAATTCCGCATCACAACTCGATATATAATGTGTTGCACATGTATGAGTTTTGTTAATGTATGGTGCGATTGAAACCATCATTACATCATCAGGCAGCGGCACGCTTATAGTCTGTCCATCCTTGAACTTGAAATTTACCTTGTCAGGTGTAACAAAAGTGACCACGTCAATTTTATCCATGTGCCACTTGTTGGCAATTGCCATTGCTGTTTTGCCGTCAATTCCTTTTAGTTTTTCTTTTAACTGCTTATAATTGTTTTTGTTATTGGATGTCGGATTTCCACTGGAATAGGCGATTGAAAATGATAAGACCGACAATATGAGCGACATTGCAATTACTTTCACGATATAGTTTTTCATCTAAATCTCCTCTCTTTGCTTATTATTAATACGGCGGTTTATTTCTGATGTGCCAAATCCCTTAAGATATGAAAGGTGACACAACCTGTATCCCGTCACATTGCGGCATCGAAAGCCTTCTTCAACTGCACTTCAACTGCCGGGGCAATTTTTCGGAGTTCCACATTATCAACCATGTGCATGGCAACTGTCGGCCTTATAACAGATAGAACCGTCTTGCCGCTTTTTTCACAAACAATAACGTTACAGGGGAGCATGACAAGGTCGTTCTTCTTTGTCAATATCTCTGCTTCAAAGGCATCCCTGTGTCTTTTATCTTGCCCAACTTCAAGTTGGGGTTCTTAAAGTTCCCCTTCATCAATTAAATTCATCTTTTTGACAAATACCTGATTATGCATTTCTCTCCTTAAATTAAAGGCTGCTTAAAGACGGCTATTTAAATTTTCTTATCTGAATAATGGAGCCATGCGGATTGAAATACCAGTACTGCCCTGAATAGCCATTGATAAATAAATGACTGAAAGGTTTGTTATTCAATTTTATGACAAATTCATAGAAACCGTAGAATACCTCGACGTCATTATCCACGGAAGCATTCGGGAGAGATGCCTTTACATACTGCGCGGCCAGGCTTTTTGCTTTTTTCTCGGAAACGGGCAATTGCGCTGCCGAATCATAAGAATAGCCTTCCATCATCCCCATATGCCCGTATTTTGTGTTCCACATCATGTAGGGACCCATCTCCAAGTATACCGATTCTGACCCTTTATCGATATAAATTTCGAAAGCGTGAATTCCGCTGCTTTTCTCCTTAAATCCGATACTGTCCTCCTTACGTTTTTATTTTTTAAAGATTAATATAAAATTTTAATTTATCCTCTTTTTATCAGCATATATGATATTGCTGAATTTACAGTAATGGTTGTTCAATAGCTTATTGATAGGATAAACCTACCCTCTTTGGTTCTCTATTTTTTTTACTGCACTAACTACTGACTAAGCAGGAAGGTCTGTCAGTAGTTAGCAATAATGATTTCTTTGATTTTATTGTAGCTCGTTTTTCATTCGATCAAAGTCTTCTTTTGTTATTTCACCCTTAGCATAGCGCTTCTTTAAAATGTCCAGAGGGGACTCCTTAGCCTGCCCTATTTCATTCTTCGATCTTACATTTTGAACAATAAAGTAAATCACTACACCGAGAAGAATTAAAAACAATATCCCCATAAACATACCTCCATATCCATAACCGTATCCGCTCATCATTCCGGGTCCCATACCATAACCACCATAACCGTCCCTCATGGGTCCATAAGGTCCAGAGCACATACTTATGAGTGGCACCAATGTTAAAATAATAAACAAATTAATTTTCTTCATTTACTTTTACCCTTTCCAGGTCATCTTTCAGGATGACCTATTTGTTTTAATATGTCTTTATCAATCAACATAATCGTTTGGTTATGATCTCCTTTTGCAGGTAGCCTGCCAATGACCTAGGTAGAAATAAAATATTAATTTATCCTTTCTTTTTCGGTAACTAAATAATCCATTCTATCCGTGTCAATACCCCGCCGGCCTTGACTTTTTGACAATCGGCCTGTATATTATATGTAAGCAAATGATTTGTATAGCAATTATTTAAGGAGGTGGTTGGACTCGGTCAGGAAAAAATAATTAAATATGAAGGAGTTGGTGTGAGTTAACGAATCAATAATGGTGATAATACATGAAAGGAGGTAATGATCATGTTTGCGCCAAAAAGAATTCTTGTACCGACAGACTTTTCTGATTCATCGGATGAAGCGTTAAAGCAGGCATTAGAATTGGCGAAGCAATACAATGCCAAGGTTTACTTGCTTCATGTTGCGGAACCGATCGAACAGTGCGCTGTTGATTATTGTTTAGATTTATCAACAGTCAAGGCGGCTGAGGATGCCGAAATCCTTCGAGTGAAGGAGAAGATGCAAAAAGAACTGACAAAATTTTCCGAATTCCAGGAGATCGAAGTTATCAGTGATATCAGGGAAGGAAAACCTGTTGAAGAGATCCTTAGGGAACAGGAAGAGAAAGGCGTCGATTTAATCGTTATGCCTTCTCATGGCAAAACAGGATTTATGAAACGGCTCATGGGTCAGATTTCTGAAAAGATAATGGAGGAAGCCAGGAGTCCTGTTCTCCTTGTCCGACACTAGTTAGTATAGACCCTGACTAAATATTATCGAGAGGGCAACGTTAATTCGATGTTGCCTTCTCGAGAAGTGGACAATTTATGCCCACTAATTCCAGGGTTTCTTTGAGGCGATAATATGCGGGATAAAACGTTAATCATATCAAATATCATTGACAATTTGCGACGAGTGTTCCAGATCTTAAATGAACAATCCAAAAAAAATAAAAGAGAAACCGGATTAACAGGCCCTCAGCTTTGGGCAATAAAAACGATTAATGAAAATTCACCTGTCAATGTTTCAGATCTTGCCAATAAGTTATATCTGCATCCCACTACCGTAATTGGAATTATAGATCGTTTAGAAAAGCAGAATTTAGTCAAAAGACGCAGATCTAAAAACGATCGCCGAGTTGTTTGGATTGAATTGACAAATAAAGGAAACCATCTGGTAAAATCGGCCCCGGAAGTTGCGCAGGGATTACTTGTTGAAGGATTGGAAGAAATTTCAACAAATAATCTTATAGAGATTGATAGATCGATGAAACTTTTGGTTAAAATATTTGGCGCTCAAAAAACACCTCCTAAACTTATTTTATCAACTGAAGTTAATGTGCCGAACAATAAGGATATTAAAAGGTCTGTTAATCCTAAATGACATGAAAAGATTTATTAGACGCTTATACAATAGAAAGATGTTCTCTGTCAGATTTTCTATTTTACGGACTTAATGTAATTAAAAATTTTTTACTGGCTTCCCGTAAACTCAAACTTCAAGACCGACCTGGTCATCTGTTTTTCTTTTTTAAAGAGTCCATGGCAAGCTTTATGGGGAGATTCCGTGAATTATCTGATAATTCTGCTGATTTCTCGCAGGACCCGGACGATTTCCTGCTGGTTTCGCAGGTAGAAACGAGCGAGGCTTCCGGTTTTCCTTCCCACACGGACGGTAAAAATATTTTGATGACTCAGGCTGAACACATCCTCATCCGTTTCATCATCCCCGGCGAAAAATGCCTTCGGGCACCCTGCATGCTTCATCAGGAACGTAAGTGCAACGCCCTTGTCCGGCGCGCCTTTCGGAAGAAGGTTTTCAATATATATACCGCTGATTAGCCGCGGTTGCGGGACCAGTCGGTTGGTCGCACGAAGGATTTGATTACGTGCAGAACCGATGTCGGCAGCATGGCGATAATGGATAGATATTGTCAGGCCTTTATTTTCGATAAATATACCCCTTCGATTTTCGGCTGGCAGCAGTTCGGCCAGTTGATCCTGCCAT
>PHBN01000443.1 GCA_002840635.1 Deltaproteobacteria bacterium HGW-Deltaproteobacteria-1 | reverse complement strand
TTCATAGGCTGCCGCCAGATTAAAGCGGACCACAGGTTCGTCAGGCATCAGAACAGCGGCTTTTTGTAAATGCTGCATTTCTTCTTTCAACTTGCCCAGACCGGCATACGCAGCGGCCATATTGGCGTGTACCGCTCCATCCTGAGGTTTTATTTTGACAGCCTGCCCGTAACTTTCAATCGCCCGGCTGTAGTTCCTTTTCTTCAGATAAACATTCCCCATCGCCCTCCAGGCCGCAGCGGCATTCTGCGAATGCTCCGCGATGTACCGGTATTGTCCTGCGGCGGCGTCTTCATTACCCGAATTCTCATAAATCCCGGCCAGCACCATTCTCAGGTCCTGATTACCCGGCTCAATTTGTAGGGCCTGAAGGTAGAACTGCGCCGCTTTGTCCCATAACTTCTTGTTACTGAAGGAAAGTCCCAGCATGGCGCAGGCCTCGGCATCCCGCGGCTGTTTTGCGACAAGAGCCGACAATACCCTGATGGCGGGATCATACTGACCTCCCTTCAGATAGCAGCGCGCCAGTTCTTTCATTGCCGCTGTATCATTAGGATTTATGCGCAGGACATCCTCATAAAGAGATACGGCCTCATCAATCCTGTTCTGCTTCACATAAATACCCGCCAGAATCCTGCGTACACCAGCATCTTCACTGTTCTGGGAAGCTGCCTTCTTGAGGAATTCAATCTGCGCACCGACATCTTTGTTCTCCCTGGCGAACCTCAGCCAGTCCTGGGGCTTGATCACAATCCGCAGAGGCACGGCGGCAATCATTTCCTTTTGATAATATACATTGATCCGGCAAAGGTTGACGGCCTGCACATCTTTTACCCTGGCGTCACTTTTCATGATTTTGTTCACCAGATCGATCCCTCGAAACAGCACACCGATCTGATTGCCTTCATTGCCAATGCCTTCAATCATGACCGACGTATATTTACCGGTCAAATCATCACTGCCGACGGATTTGATGACAAATTCATCACGATAACTGATTTCCAGGGCTTCATCCGTGCCCACTTGAATATCCCTGCCGTTTTTTTCTATCTGCAGGAAGTAAAAATCAGGCTTGGCCCTGAACACATAATGGGAGAAAGCATTGATTACCCTGTGGGCAAAGAAAATACCCGATTGAAAAACCTGCGGACGGGCATACAGCAAAGACGCCAGCAGCACGATTGTAACCGCGACGGTCACCACGCCCGCAACAATGAGTTTGTCCGGAGCCTTTTTTTTATTTCCGTCATCATTCGGCATAACTCAACCCCTGGGATGAAATTTCCGGTGGATTTGCTTCAGGTGGTCTCTCGTGACATGCGTGTAAATCTGGGTCGTCGAAATATCAGA
>PHBN01000442.1 GCA_002840635.1 Deltaproteobacteria bacterium HGW-Deltaproteobacteria-1 | reverse complement strand
TCCCATAAAGGAAAAAAGCGGGTAAATGATTTTCTCTTCAAAAAGAAGACTGATGAGAAAGGAAGTCAGAACGCTGATGATCATGGCCACATTCCGGTTCACCAGGACAGCAATGATCATGGCGCCGCAGGCAAACGGGATAGCAAAATAGCTGGCATCAACCGGAATAAAGGGAAAAGCTCTGTTGATGGCCACGGAAATGAAGATTCCCGCCTTCACAAACAAGATCTGCAAAACAGCCACAATGGCGAACACAAGAAAATCCAGATTGGAACGGGCCGGAGCTTTCAGCCAGTTTCGGGTGCGCCAGAAATACAAAAGCAGGGAAAGAAACAAGACCGTACAGAAAATTCCCAGAATCACCGACAGACCGGATATTTTATTGTCCACCACTGTCTTGTAAAACGCTTCCAGTTTAGCCAGCTCCAGATAACCGATTTTTTCGCCTTCGCGGACAATCATCTCATTTTTTTGCACCTGGTAATAAACCGGTTTGACCTCTTCTGTTGCGGAAAGTTTTTTCTTCTCCGTTTCTGTTCTATTGAAGGCAAGGTTGGGTTGAACAAGTTTCCTCAGGATTGAAAAGGAGTATCGCACAAAAGAAGGCGGGTCGTGATTAAAAACGGATCCCACTTTGTCCGAAAGCAACGGATCAATATCCTTCATGATGAGGATAGATGACACATTGTTCAGGTTTTCCTCTTCCCGTGTGATCGCGTTGACAATGGTGATGCCTTTGTCTTTCTCCTGTTTTTGAAAAGAAGTATTAGTGATCAAAGTGTTTTTATAAAAAGAATCAATGGCGGCGGATAGTTTCTGCTGGAGATCATCAGAGAACTTATTGGCTTTAAGAAATGAAAATTCCTTTGCAGTAAGCGGGATTCCCAGTGATTTTTCAAGCAGGTCTTTCAGTTGTTCATTGCCGGGATTTTTTGCGCTTATAGCGAAGGAATTTATTATTCTTGCTTTCAGAGTAATCGGCATTTCAGCATCGTAATCATAGACAGGCAGTGTGTTTGCGGGCGCCTCTTTCTTTTTCTGCCGGGTGGAATTAATGTCTTCGACGAGGAAATCCCGGTCCGCTTTGATGTTTTCGTGAGCGATCATGCCGTAGTGGTATTCCGGATTCGAGACGTAAAGATTAGGCGCCAGGAGAATGGATAGCCCTATGCTTAAGAAAAAGAGAATGGCCCATCGTTGAAAAAGGTTATTTTTCAGAAATTTGAAAGAAATCTTATTTTTTTCCGTCAATTTCTTCCAAACAATATTGATTTTTTCAAATGACGAGTCAATGATGTTCATTTTTGTTTATCCGATTTCTTTTCCCTGTCCCAGGAATCGTAGGCTGAA
>PHBN01000097.1 GCA_002840635.1 Deltaproteobacteria bacterium HGW-Deltaproteobacteria-1 | reverse complement strand
TACGATTACCGGCATGTCCATTGATCTCCGAACCAGGACACCTCATCTGAAAAATATTACCGGTGGTCTGTCGGGTCCTGCCATTAAACCGGTTGCCCTGCGCATGGTCTGGCAGGTTGCACAGAAAGTGTCCATTCCGGTTATCGGCATTGGCGGAATCATGACGGCCGAAGATGCCTTGGAATTCATGATTGCCGGGGCAAAGGCAGTGCAGATCGGCACGGCCAGTTTCATCAACCCATGCGCATCGGTTGAGATCATTGACGGGATCCTGCACTACTTGTACGAAAATAAAATCAAACACATTACAAACATTGTTGGAACGCTGCAAACATAGAACATGAAAATGAAAACAGAGGAAATCGCAGAAGGTGTTTATCTGATCGGCGGTCCAAATGTCACCCGACCCGAAGATGCGGCGGTTTACCTGGTCGATTTTGCCGGTCAACTGGTCATGATTGATTCGGGGGCGGGTAATAGTTCGTCTCAGCTTGTCCGCAATATTGAAATGCTGGGACTGAATCCGGCTGAACTTACACATATTATTTTAACGCATTGCCACATCGATCATATCGGCTCTGCGGCTTATTTCCGTGAAAAATACAATTCCAAAATTGTAATACATGAATTGGACGCCACGGCTCTGGAAACCGGTGATCCGATAAAGACCGCAGCCAACTGGTATGGGACAACGTTCCCTCCGACCCGGGTGGATCGGAAGTTAAAAGGAGCGCATGAAATTCTGAAGTTCGGCAAAGAGGATCTTCACTGTCTCCATACCCCCGGACACACGCCGGGTTCCATTTCCGTCTATCTGGACAGGGCAGGCACGAGGATTCTGTTCGGCCAGGATATTCACGGCCCGTTTAACAGGGCTTTTGAATCCGACATCCAGGCATGGAAAAAATCCATGAACGTTCTGCTTTCCCTGGAAGCAGACATCCTTTGCGAAGGCCACTTCGGGATTTACCAGCCAAAAAACAAAGTAAGGGATTACATCGAGCGGTATCTTGAGGAATACGATTAGATGCCGTGTGTTAAAGCTTTTCCGGATACTGCTTCTGCTCACAAACAGCAGAAGCGAAAACAATAAAATCCACTCATGAATCATCCTAAAATTTATTCGACTTTTTCACGGCTCATGATGTCAAAGGTATCGTATATACTTGGCGGGGGGATATACAGTTTGTTGTCTGGTTTTCGTCCCAGCTTTAAAGCCTCGACGGGACATGTGGTGACACAAAGACCGCAGCCAATGCAGCGATTCGCATAAAACGTAATTTTCTCATCCTTCATTTTAAAAGCACCCACGGTGCAGCGGCTGGCACAGACTCCGCACTGTGTACAGAGTGATTCATCAAACAGGCAGGTGTAATTACTTTTAAATGCCAGGGCCGGTGCCGGAAAAAGCTTAAGCGAGATTAACATGCCGCAGCAGCATGAACAGCAGCAGCACATCGCTTCCACTTTCTGGGAATTCAGGATGTGGATAACCAGACCTTCCGCCTCGCTTTGCCTCAGAATGGCCAGAGCCTCATCGGTGCTTATGTAACGCGCCATTCCGTTTTCCACATAATAGTCAGCGAAAGTATCAAACTGCAGACACGTTTCCAGAGGATGGGAGCATGTCTTTCCATAAAGTCGAACAGCTTTGCGGCAGAAGCATTCGGCAACGGCAATGCGTGATTTCCTCTTGATGATGGCAAATGCGTCATCGTATGGGGCAATTGGATGGTCTGCAACGATTTCAGTATTAATGGGGATGGACCGCAGATGGGGTGTTTTCTGCCCGTGAAACGTTGCGCCTAAACCTGAAAGATAATACTGGGAGATATCCTTCAACAACGGTTTATTCAAGTTGTTTAACTGAAATTCATAGATACCGACGATAAAAGGAACCGGGAAATAACAGATCGCATCGTCTTGTTTTACCCGGAAGATCAGACCTTTTCTCGCCATCGCTTCCAGTCTTGCCGCCATATCAGCAACATCGGTACCAAGCCGCAAGGCCATCTGCTTAGCAGTTTCCGGTCTGGTCTCCATCTCCAGGAATAATTCGGCATCTTCCTTGCTAAACAGCTGCTGAAGGATTTTGACCTCAACCCCGTTTGTCGTTGCCGGGTAACCGGTTGCCATTGTTTCAAGCTTGTCCCGTAAACGTTCATAGATATTACTCATGTCCTATATGTCCTTCACTGTTATATTTTGATTTACCCCGCATGAGAATCTACCACATATTGGAGCAGAGTCCAGCCCTTTTGAATAACGGAAGACATGTGTAAATAAATTAACGGAGCCTGACTGTTCTGCCTTTTTCTTCTCTTTTTCAGAGGCAAATAATGTGGTTGATATCTAGATTTTCTTGACATACAAGACCTCGTTCCCTATAGTTCCCGTCATAAAAAGAATTAACTGGCACGTTGTACAATTTTCATTCATACACTTGCGAAGTGGAATTTGAAAAGGGATTGAAGAACATGATGGATGCCCCCATTTATGGTTTCAGAAGACAGCTTGCTGAAATCATATGATGAACGGAATCACCAAAGCGTTTCTCTCATGATTATACTAAATTGCGATTTGTGAAGGATGGATATGGCTGAAAAGGGGAATGTTCTTAAAAAGTCAGTCGTCATTGTGGTTCTGGTTTTGTTGGCAGGGGGGCTTGTTTTTTATCTCTATATCAACAAAGACAGGAATGTCGTCCCACAGGGTTTCGTGATGGGTAATGGCCGTCTTGAGGCAATCGAGGTGGATATTGCAGCAAAGCTTGCGGGGCGTCTCGCAGAAGTTCTCGTGAAAGAGGGAGATTTCTGTGAGAAAAACCAGATCGTGGCCAGAATCGATACCACAACACTCCAATCTCAGTTAAGACAGGCTGAAGCCGAGGTGTAATCTCTTTGCAAAAGGAATCTATACCCAACAGGAACACGACCGTGTTCGGACAGCCAAGCAGGCATATGATGCAGAATACGCAGCGGCTGCATCATCCGTCTCCGAGACCGAAAATGCCATTGAGGCCAAAGTGGCCCTTGTCGAAATGTTGAAAGCCGAGATCAATGACTGCATGCTGAAAAGCCCCATCAAGGGACGGGTGATGTTCCGCCTCGCTGAACCCGGCGAGGTTATTCCCAGTGGAGGCAAGGTATTGACCATTATTGACCTTACAGACATTTACATGAATATTTATCTGCCGGAGCGATATGCAGGCGGTATTCCTTTGGGTGGTGAAGCGAGGGTTGTGCTCGACGCGATACCGGACAGGCAATTTGCTGCGCGGGTTGCCTATGTTTCTGAAAAGGCACAGTTCACCCCCAAAGAAGTTGAGGCGACAGAGGAGCGCCAGATGCTCGTTTTCCGGGTGAAAATCAGACTTGAGGAACTTAATGATCACCGATTGAAACCGGGCATGCCGGGAGTATCATATATCCGGTTGAATCCATCCGCGAAATGGACAGAACTCTTTAAGTGAATGCTTGCATGAACGGCCATGATACCATCGCACACATTGAAGGAATAAAGCACCGCTACGGTAAGAAGATCGCCCTTGATTCGATTGACCTTCAAATACCCGCCGGGTGCGAAGTCGGTTTGATCGGACCCGACGGTGTGGGAAAATCAACTCTGCTCGGACTCATCGCAGGACAGAAAAAAATACAGACAGGAGACATTCATGTTCTGGGCAGCTCCATGCGTTCAGGGATCCACCGTCATGATGTTTGCTCGGAGATTGCCTACATCCCCCAGGGTCTCGGACAGAATCTTTATGCTACGCTTTCTGTCTATGAGAATGTGGACTTTTTCGGAAGGCTCTTTGGGTATAACCGCAACGAAAGAAACGAACGCATCAAGCGGCTTCTGAAAGCAACAAACCTTGAACCTTTTGCAGACCGCCCTGCAGGCCAGCTATCAGGGGGCATGAAGCAGAAACTGGGTTTATGCTGCGCATTGATTCACGACCCTGATGTGCTCATTATGGATGAACCCACTACCGGTGTAGACCCTCTGTCACGTCGTCAGTTCTGGGAACTTATCAAAGGCATGAGAGCCCACCATGCAGGGATGAGTATCGTCGTTGCGACTGCCTATATGGAAGAGGCTGAACACCTTGATTGGCTCGTCATGATGGAAGGCGGAAGGGTCCTTGCTACAGGAACACCTGCACAGCTGAAGAAGCAAACTGGCAAGACGACGATCGAAGACGCATACATTGCCATGTTGCCGGAAGAGATGCGCTATGGACACAGGGTCTTTACGACACCGTCCAGGATAGCATCCGATGACGGTTCTGCTATTGAGGCAAAACACCTTACTAAAAAATTCGGTGACTTTACCGCAGTTAATGATGTCTCCTTCACCATCCCCAGGGGAGAAATCTTCGGTTTTGTCGGATCGAACGGCTGCGGCAAGACCACCACAATGAAGATGCTTACCGGGCTTTTGCATCCGACGCACGGTCAGGCTACCATCTTTGGAAGTTCTGTGGAAACTGGAAGCGTTGGACTGAAAAAGCGTATCGGCTACATGTCACAAAGCTTTTCGTTGTATGGTGAGCTGACCGTACGGCAGAACCTGAATATGCATGCGCATCTCTTTGATTTACCCAAAGAGGATGTTCCTTTCAGGGTGAAGGAAATGGCTGAGAAGTTCGGCCTGAATGATGTCATGGACGATGAGACGGAGAGTCTGATCCTGTGGCCAGAGACCATTTCTGGGACCTGCTCATCAATCTCTCCAGAGGGGATGGTGTAACCATTTTTGTGACCACCCATTACATGAATGAGGCAAGCCGCTGCGACAGGGTTGCCCTCATGAGCATGGGCCGCGTCCTTGCATGCGATGCGCCAAAAGAGCTTATCCGCATGCGCAACTCCTCTACACTCGAAGAGGCTTTTATTGCCTATATCAAGGATGATATTGCCGAAAATAAAATCAATGAGATGGATGATGAAAAACAAACCATCCCATTCATGATGAAATCTGATCGTTTAAAAAAACATGGCCGCTACTTTGATGTGAACCGGCTGGCGGCCCTGGCCCGGAGAGAAGCTATTGAATTGTTCCGCGATCCGATCAGGCTCATTACCTCTTTCATCATCTCCCCCTTTCTCCTTATCGTCTTCGGTTTTGGAATATCTACAGATATTGAAAACATCAAATACAGTGTTCTGGACAATGATCAGAAAATGTTGAGCCGTGATTACCTGAATAATTTTTCCGGTTCGCGATACTTCAGCCGGCAGAAGCCTATACAATCCCATTTCGAGATAGACAAGGGCTTTCAGAGCGGCAAGTTCAACATGGTCATCGAGATTCCCCCGGGTTTCGAAAAAGACATGAAGCGGGGACAGAGACCATCAGTAGGTTTCTGGATAGACGGCACCATGCCGTTTCGGGCCGAGACCAACAAGAACTATGCGGAAGCTGTGCATCAGACCTACCTGATGAGTCTCGCTGATCGTTCACCTGTGCGCATGGAGTCTTCTTCCACCCATGTGCAGCCCCGGTACTGGTATAACCCTCTGCTTAGAAGCAAATATTCCATTGTTCCCGGTCTGCTTGCCGTCGTGCTCATGCTCGTTCCCGCCATGCTCACCGCCATCGGGGTAGTGAGGGAAAAGGAGCTTGGTTCTATAACCAACTTCTATTCAAGTCCCATGACCCGGCTTGAATTCCTGTGGGGAAAGCAGATTCCCTACATCGTGATTACATTGATCACGTTCATCATCCTTCTTGTCGTGATTAAATTCCTGTTTCATATTCCGTTCAGGGGCAGCTTTTCAGCACTGATTGTCGGGACGGTGCTCTATATCATTACAAGCACCGGCATAGGGCTTCTTATCTCGACCTTTACCCGCACACAGATCGCTTCCCTTGTAGCCGCCTTTGCCCTGACCCTGGTGCCTTCTTTTGAATTCTCAGGGCTCATTTCACCTGCATCCTCCCTGGTAGGAGGCGCCGAAGTCTTTTCAAGGATCTTTCCTGCACGATATTTCGTAAATATCAGTGTAGGTACTTTCACCAAGGCAATCGGCTTTCCCGAGCTTGCTTGGAACTTTGTGTTTCTTATTGTAGCCTATATTACGATTCAGACTTTGACGGTCTTGTTATTGAAAAAACAGGAAATCTAAAATGATTAGAAAACTGCGGCATATTTACCGGCTCGGTTTGAAGGAACTTATCAGCTTCCTTCATGACTATGTCCTTATCATACTCGTCATCTATTGCTTCACGGTAATGGTCATCGTTCCATCCAAAGGTACGGGACTGCAGGTGCGCAACTCATCAGTCGCCTATGTTGATGAAGACCAATCCCCGCTGTCCAGAAGAATAATCAACTCGATCCAGATGCCCTTTTTCCAGAAACCCAGGGCGATTACCTATCACGACATTAACCAGGTCCTGGACAGGGCCGAATACATCTTTGTTCTCCACATACCATCAGGCTTTCAGAAAGACCTGCTTTCCCGTAAAAATCCTGATATCAGAATCGACGTCGATGCTACGGCCATAGGCCACGCAAAGCTGGGAACCACATACTTAAGCCGGATGATAAACCAGGAGATTGAGACATTTTTGCCGGGTATTCGAAAGGCTGCTGATCTTCCCATCCAGGTGAACACCCGTGTCATGTATAATCCAAACCGTGAAAACTCCTGGTTCATGAGTGTTGTATTTCTTACCCACATGATCACCCTGCTTGCCATCATCCTTCCAGCCGCTGCACTCGTAAAAGAAAAGGAGCGCGGTACTGTGGAGCATCTGCTGGTCATGCCCCTTGTTCCTGTGGAAATTATACTCGCCAAGGTATGGGCCAACAGTTTTATAGTGGTTTTGGGGGCCATGTTCTCGCTCTTCTTTGCCGTGAAGTGGATCATAGGGTCACCAATCCACGGTTCCACGACTCTGTTTTTTTTCGGTACTGTTGTTTTCCTCTATGCTACAACAGCACTGGGTGTCTTTCTTGCCACGATTGCCAAGAATCAGCCTCAAGCGGGGCTACTGAGCATGCCTATTATCGTGCCCATTGCCATTCTGGATGGAGGAACCACACCGCTGGAATCCATGCCCAGGCTTCTCCAGATCGTCATGAAATTTGCCCCTACAACGCACTATTCGGAATTGTGCTCCCGCGTACTCTTCAGAGATGCAGGGATTGGTGATGTCTGGGTGCAACTCCTTGCCATTGCAGCAATTGGGACCGTGTTGTTCGCGGGTGCGATGATTCGTTTCCATGCGACATTTAGGTGATTTTTTCGTTTTTCCGGACATCAAAGCAGCATCTTTTTATCTCTGGCACGCTAAAACACTAAAAACTTACCCCGGTTGTCCATTGTCAACACCCGAACTGAAATCAAATTATCATTTGGAAAAAGTCTTCTTCAGAGAAGTGACGGTGATCTCTTCAACAGGCTTTTTGCCTCATTCACTTTCAGGCAAAACACTACCAAGATTTTATCTATTTATTAACAACTTATAGAAAATATCTTTTGTATTGCATTAGATTATATAAAAAGTTAAAAATTTTATAGTGTTTTCAAACCAGGAGTAAATTAATTTTTCAAATACGGCTGTATCGCATCAAAATTATTGTCGAAATATTTTACATAAAACGGTTTTGTAAAAATCATTATTAAGATACGGCATCCATTATAACATTGAAAATTGCTGCAAATAATGAAGGTCAGTAAATGTCGGATAATTTTACAATTATGACTAATTTTTTAAAAAATAGCATCTTCATATTTAACAATCATAAAAAATATTAATGTGTGTAAGACATAGTAAATCAAGGCGAATCGGCGATTACTTCATATTTTCAATTCGTTTGATACTTTCATGGAATGATTTATGCGTCCAGGATGAAATGCAAGATATTACCGACTACACTTCAATGAAGGCGAAAACAATGAAAAAGTTTACTATTCTTGCGATTCTCGTTATTTTTTTTATGTTTGCGGTGCTCCCGATGTCTGTTTCGGCCATGACGGCGATTGATGACATTGAACTTGCCGAAATAACGGGTCAGGCCGGTGTCAGCATCAACGTTGATGTTACAGCCAACCTCTCCATTGGCACAATCGCATGGGGCGATTCCGACGGTTTTACAGGTTATTCCAATGCAGGTTATGTCGGTATTGAAGACCTTAATGTAACCGTCCACTTCTCGGGACGTCATGACGGTCCATTCGCAACAACCGGACCAGCCGCCATCGGTTATATGAATAACAAACCCATCACGATTGATGTTGGTTCAGATACTCTCGGTTGGACAACCCAGGTTAGAATTGGCCTGCCCACCGCACACTTGACGGTTAGCACCCTGCAGACAGACATTTTCGTGTCTGGTGTCACCGCAGGCGCTCCCACCTCTACAACGGCTCAACAGTTAGGCGCGATTTACATGAATGGCATTGAAATTCTCCTAGGTGAGTCATCATCGCCCGCTATTGCCTCATCGTATAATGCAGGTTATCTGACAATCGGGGCCGCAGGCCCAGGGAACAGGGGCGTCAACTTTGGATTCGATGTCAATATTGATTCAATCAAAATTGACACCATTTCGTATGGCAATACCACCAGTATTCTTACCGGTTCGTTCGGTGCTGCAGCAACAGCCGGTTACATTGGCGTCACCGATCTTACCATCGGACACATGAACATTGATGGCGGTTTTAATATCGGTATCGGAACACTGAATACCGACGCGATCAACAATGGGCACGGTCAGGGGACCATTACCCAGGTAAACATTCTTATTCATCATAACACCACCGTTACCATACCCGGTGCTATCACAGGTACCGTTGTGTTAGCTCAGGAGCAGGAATTGACTGCGGGTGGCGGGGGGGGGGCCGGCGAACTGGGCAACTTCTATATTGGCGGCCTTACAGCCCGTATGGTAAACAATGTGGGGTCCTTGTCTACACCGTCCATCATTCAGATTTGGGCTCACTAAGATTGATCATTTGATCTGCGGATAGATCGTCAAATCAGTGCGAGACTGTCAGCAACAGCCATGCCTGCAAGTGTCGGGCAGAGGCGATCGTTTTTCAACACGACCAGTTTATTGTCGATCAATGCTTCGATGATACTCTCCTTTCCCGTGAGCAGGTCAAAACCATACAGCTTATTGAAGGATTCCAGATTGACTCCGTCTGCCGTGCGCATGCCCAGAAACAGAGCCTCCAGGGCTAGCTGTTCGGTTGAGAGCATTTCCGACTTGACCACCGGTATTCTACCGTTGCCAATATCTTTCAGATAGGTCTTTACATCAGCTTTATTCCACCAGCGCCTGTTATTGGAAAAAGAGTGAGCGGCGGGGCCCAGACCCAGGTATGGTTTGTGATCCCAGTATTTCATGTTGTGCCTGGATTCATAATGATGAGTACGGGCAAAATTAGATACTTCGTAATGAAGATAACCCGATTCGGTCAGTACCTTTGAAGTCGTGATGAAGAAATCCAGTGCTTCTTTTTCCGATGGCAAGTCTAGGCCCTCCTGCCTGTATTGTCTGTATAAAGGTGTTTTCCTGTCCAGAGAAAGCTGGTAGCATGAAAGATGCTCGGGAGAAAAAGACAGGGCTTTTTTCAGTGTCTGCCGCCAGCTTTTTAAATTCTGGCCATGTACTCCGTAAATCAGATCAAATCCAAGATTCGCAAAGCCCGCGGTACGGGCTGTTTCAATGGACTCCATCGCCTGTTTTGCCGTATGCCTTCGTCCAAGGAATTTCAACAGAGGATCGTCAAAAGACTGGACGCCGATGTTGAGCCGGTTGATTCCCAGCTTGCGCAAAGCTTGAAAATATTCCAGTGAAACGTCGCCTGAATTGACTTCCATGGTGATTTCAGCCTGTCTGCTGATATCAAAATGGTTGCTTGCTGCATCCAGAATGGTCTGTGCCTGTCGGATGGTCAGCAGGGAAGGGGTACCGCCGCCAAAATATAGGGTATCAAAGGATGAGAAGATATTTTTGTAAAAA
>PHBN01000096.1 GCA_002840635.1 Deltaproteobacteria bacterium HGW-Deltaproteobacteria-1 | reverse complement strand
ATCCTTTATCTTTCTGTGATTCTATTTCTATCGTTCCGCCATGATTGTTTGTAACTATAAAGTAGGATACCGAAAGGCCGAGTCCGGTGCCGATCCCGACATCTTTTGTGGTAAAAAAAGGATCAAAGATGCGCTTACGCACGTCTTCGTCCATACCGGGGCCATTGTCTGCAATTTCCACTATAACCATATCATTTTTTTGAAAAATGGAGATTTCAATTATCGGTTTATCATTAATATACGTTTTATGCGATATGGCCTGAGCGGCGTTTTTTAAGATATTGAGGATGACTTGCTGGATTTCAGTAGCAATGCATGTAACTTTGGGAAGCAACGGCGAATATTCTTTCTGAATTTCAATGTGCCTGAAGTCAAATTGTTTTTTCAGGTCATAATCTTTTTCCGCAAGATCAATTGTTTTATCGACCAGATCGACAAGATCCTCCGGAACCATTTCGGATTTACTCTTCCGGCTGAAATTCAGCATATTGGAAACGATTTTTGAGGCACGCTCAGCCATTTCCATAATTCCACCTATCATGGAAGTAATCTGGCGTTTCTCCATATATTTAGCGATAACATCGATGTTCGTGCCTACTTCTTGAGCGACCTGAATATTTGTACTGAGCTTATTGGAAACGCGTCTCAAAATATTCTGGGCAGCCATCATGATACCGCTGATGGGGTTATTGATTTCATGCGCCATGCCCGCCGCGAGACCGCCAACGGATGCCATCTTCTCCGACTGAATCATCATCTCTTCAAACTGCACGCGCGAAGTGATATCATCCACGCGTACAACCGCCCCTTGAATTCCGTCGGCAATGAGCGGATAAACAACAATATCGTATAATCGGGTTTTACCCTCGACCGTATAAGTCACTTTTTCAAACTTCTTGGGCCTCTTTTCCCTTATGGCCTCCTGGATGTTCTGGAGATATGCGGAAAACTGGGGCATAATTTTTTCGATGCTATTACCACAGGCTTCTTTTTCGCTTAATTGGGTTACTTTTTCAGCTTCCATGTTCCACTGTGTTACCTTTCCGTCGGAATCAACGCCGATGAGGATGGACGGCATGGAATCAAAAATATTTTTCAGATAAAGACGAACCTCATTTAATTCGAAGTTTGATTTCTGAATAGCACTTACCATCATGTTGAAAGCACGCGCAAGGTAGCTTAATTCATCACCTCCCCGGATCGATACGTTGACGTTTAAGTTGCCGATGTAAACCTGGCGAATCCCTTCAATAAGCTTTCTGAGTGGATAGAGCAACGTGCCCAGGAAAAAGATCCTGAAGACCAATAAGATAAATACCAGCAAGCCCAAGAGCATCAGAATCAATTCCGTTGCGGCAGGATGAATGTATTGACGGTATTTTACATAGTCAAACCCCAGTTCATATATGATGTTCTGTGACGTTTCTTGATACATAAATGCAACTGTATTATCTCCTTCCGTCTGGAGTTTCCTGTAGAATCTTTTTCCTGTTGAATGCAGCGGCTGAAAATATTGCAGGATTTCATGCTTAAGAGCTTTCCCATTTAATGAACTTGAATCAAGATGATTAATGATGACGGTTTTAAAATCACGCATGTATGGGTCAACAGATGCTAATAATTCCATTAACTCAGCCCGGAAATTTTCATCCGTCAGTTTCTGGATCTTACGATTATAGTAAGATACATAAAAATCAATCCTGGTTAGATATGCTTTAAGTTCACCTATGTTATTGCCGATATCGTTGTGGGTTGTAATGTAGTGATCCAGTGATTGCGTGTATCCTGTCAGATGAGGATATTTCTGCCCAGACACCCTGAGGAATTGACGTAATGAATTAGTATCGATACATTCATTCATTTTTTCAATGAAATATGTGTTTTGAAAATTTATTTTTATCAGACTGGCATCGATGTCTTTGGTTTGAAAATCAGCCGGTATAGTCATTACATTCGAGTCAGCATTGTATAATATCACATATGAAAGATCCGACGGCCTGTATTTTGAGTCTGAAATAACACGGTATATTTGCTGCCGGTGGATTTCATCAAAGGCAAAGTCTTTGTCGGTCAAAAAGAAATAGCTGATGCCTTGTAAAATCATTAGAAAGGTAACTAAACTAATGCTAATGACTTTAGTTACCAGGGTCGTTTTATCGTGGGTGCTGTTGATATAAATAATGGAAACGAAGAAAAACCCGAAAACGTTCACCATTGCCCATGTGATTTGAAAAACTTCCCTATCTAACAGCCCCTCCCGGCTTAGAACATTGGTAACAGAAGGAATGATCGTTCCGGCAAGATATGCCAGACCAATTAACAAGATGATCAGTCGTTCCCATCCCTTTACCAGGATTAATTTATAGATAAAAACAAGGGCGAATAAAAAGATATATGACATGATGATAATACCAATGACTTCACTGATCTTATCAGCTGAAAAATCCCAGTAATGACCGTCAAAATGATAGATTTTCTGTGAATGAAGCGTCACGTAAAAAAATATGGCTGTGACAATAATAGAAATTATGTAAAGAAAGAAAAGAAGTGTTTTAGCTGTTTTGGGGTTGGCATCCTCCGGATAATTTAAAAGAAAAAGAATCGAATGCGTTTCCGCCAGCAGGATTACACCCACCGTTGCCCACCGATGATAAGCGCCAAAAGGATGATAGACGCTTGCGGCAAAAAAATAGGCGAAATTAAAAATCGTGAGGAACGAAAAAGCAAGGCCCAAATGAAATGTCGCCTTGGATTTGTCGGGAATACTGAAAAGAAAAATCGCAATGGTCAGATGGAATAAGGTGGGTATTAGCGCGCCGATGGAAAAAAAGTTGAAATAAATATTCTCAAAAATTCCCATTAGGATTCCCATTTTTGAAAAGAATTTACTTTCATTAAAACTATAGGAAACGCGGTCTTTAATGTCAAGGATATCTTAGCTGCAAGATGAGTGGTTATCTTTTTGATGAAGGGTTTGAATGATGCTTTTTCATAAAAGGAAATCAGGACATTCCTGCTATGATAAATGATTTATTTATGATTAAGAACTGGCTCAGAGAGCGGTAAAACCCATGTGGCAATGGAGAACACCGGGGCGTAAAGGAAAGCCCTGGACATACGCCGAGTTTCGTTGCCAACAAAGTTAGCCAAAGAATGCCTTTTAAAATTCTGTACTGCGAATAAAACGGACGGCATTTTGAAAAATGGCCAATCCCTGGCCTTCTTCGGGAAGGGATTCCCGTGTCCAGCGCGGGTGGTTTGTGCGATGCAGGAACGCTTCGGGATGCGGCATCAGTCCAAAGAGCCGGCCTGTTTCATTGCAGATGCCGGCAATGGCGCGAGTTGATCCGTTAGGGTTGTCAGGATAGTCCATCGTGATAGAACCTTCTCCGTTGCAGTAACGAAACACGACAAGGTTTTTCTTTTCCATCTCGTTGAGCACGGATGCGCTTTCCACGACAAACTTTCCTTCGCCGTGACGCACGGGGTAATACACAAGATCAACTTCTCTGGTAAACACGCAGGGACTTTGCATGTCGGCTTTGAGGTACACCCAGCGGTCTTCGAAACGCCCTGAATCGTTGAAGGTCAGTGTCGTACTCTGTGTTGTGAAATTGCCGTCAAGAGCGGGCAGCAGTCCCAGCTTCACCATCAGCTGAAAACCGTTGCAGACCCCCAGGATCAGACCGCCCGCATTGATGAATTTCAGCAACTCTTCGATGAGCATTTCATCGGCACCGGAAATGGGTGCATGCAGAAAGCGGTTGGCCCCGGCTTTCGCCGAGCCCAGATCGTCGCCGTCGAGAAAGCCTCCCGGAAGATTTAAAAAATTGTAGCCGGAAAGTTTCTTCTCTCCGAAAAGCAGTTCGCTGATATGCACAATATCAACCATGTCGGCACCGGCCAGCTTGCAGGCATGCGCCATTTCCATTTCACAGTTGGTGCCGTTGCCGGTCAATACGATGGCTTTTACTTTGCGGGACATATCGTTTCATCCTGTCTTAAAAATTAAGCGGCTTTTGCCAGGCTTCTTTTAATTTATTGATGTTGTCTTTAACAATCGGCCGGCCATTGATTCCTGCAACCTCAAACAGTCCGTCGGCTGAAACAAAGCCGATTTCCGAAAAAACATTTCCGGCCATGATCTTTTCAAACCTGTTTTGATCCTTGGGATGAATGGTCACGACAAATCGGCTGGCCGTCTCGGAAAATAAAATATAGTCGTTGCGCTTCTTCCCGCGATAGGGAACATCTTTTAAATCGATGCGCATTCCCATTCCCCCGGCAAACGCGGTTTCGGCAAGCGCGACGCCCAGGCCTCCGTCAGAACAATCGTGGCATGAGGCAACCAGGCCCGCCGCGATCGCCTTGTGCAATGCGCGATAAAGCTTCATCGCTTTTTTAGCGTCCACCTGCGGCACTTTGCTGCCCACCGAGCCGTTTTGAGCAAACCATTCAGATCCGCCCAGTTCATCCCGGGTTTCGCCAAGGATATAAACCAGGTCCTGCGGTCGTTTGGCATCCATGGTAACCGCTTTGCGCACGTCCCTGATTTTACCGATTACGGAATACAGCAGAGTCGGCGGCACGGAGATTTTCGTAAGGCCTATGGAATAATCATTTTTCATGCTGTCCTTGCCGGAAATGCACGGCACGCCATAAGCCGTGGTGTAATCGTAAATCGCCATGTTGGCCCGGACCAGCTGCGCCAGCTTATATTCTCCGTCCGGTGTTTTGGCGGACTTCACGGGATCGCACCAGCAGAAGTTGTCCAGCCCCGCCAGGTGATCCAGATCCGCGCCAACCGCCACGGCGTTTCTCACCGCCTCGTCAATGGCACAGGCGGTCATATGGTAGGCATCGATGTCACTGTAGCGCGGACAAATCCCATGCG
This sequence comes from Deltaproteobacteria bacterium HGW-Deltaproteobacteria-1, assembly GCA_002840635.1. Taxonomy (GTDB): domain Bacteria; phylum Desulfobacterota; class Syntrophia; order Syntrophales; family Smithellaceae; genus UBA8904. The sequence continues at coordinate 2,815 of PHBN01000096.1, read as the reverse complement.
CAACAACCACGCCCTCCATGGAATCCAGAAGCGGCCGGACAATGCCCGCATCCGATGGCCCGTCGTTTTGAACGCCCACCAGGGGTTTCACCACTGAGCCGCCCTGAACTTCGTGATCATACTGGCGGACAACGGATTCCTTTGAACAGATATTGAGCCTCGAAAGCATCCGGGTGAGGGCTTTCCCCAGATCAGCGGGTTCAGAAAAGACCGGTTCGGGGTTTTTCGGCGCTTTCCATTTTGCGGCAAGCTTCATCTGCGGAACGCCGTTGTGCAGAAAATCCATATCCAGATAGGCCACCGTCTTTGAGCCGAAGCGGACATGGAATTTCCCCGACTTCGTGAATTTGCCCAGCACTTTCTTTTGCGTGATCGGGTCGCCGATCTGCACGGCCGTCACCGGCGAGCCTTCGTGGAGTTCTTCCGAAGAAAAGGTCGCGCCGTGAATGCCGTCCTTTCCGATCCGTCCACCTGTCATGATGACAATGTCCCCGGGCCGGATCTCTTTGGTGTGCGAGGGCCTGCCGTTGATTCTGGCGGGCATGATTCCGGCTGTACCGCAGTAAACAAGTGGTTTGCCCAGGTAGCGCTCGTCAAAAATGATGCTGCCGTTGACAGTCGGGATGCCGCTTTTGTTTCCGCCATGCTCAACGCCTTCACGCACGCCTTCGTAAATCCGTCGCGGGTGCAAAATGCGGGGCGGCAGCTTCTTTTTGTGAAAGGGCGAGGCAAAGCAAAACACATCCGTATTGAAAATCAGTTTAGCGCCGATGCCCGTCCCGAACGGGTCCCGATTGACGCCGACAATGCCGGTCAGCGCGCCGCCGTAAGGATCAAGCGCGGAAGGTGAATTGTGCGTCTCCACCTTAAAAACCAGATTATACCCATCGTTGAATTTGATGACGCCCGCGTTGTCCACAAAAACAGAGAGGCAGAAATCCTTCCTGCCTTTGGCCTTGCGGATTTTTGCGGTCGAGCCTTTGATATACTTTTTGAAAAGGGAATCTATCGTCAGTTGACGGCGACCGTCGGTATAATTAATTTTGCTGTTGAAGATTTTGTGCTTGCAGTGTTCCGACCAGGTTTGGCCCAGGCATTCCAATTCCACATCGGTTGTGTTTTCATCCAGACCCAATTTCTTGCGGGCCTTGATCACAGCGGGATTCTGATAATAAGCCTGTATCTTCTGCATCTCTTCCAGGTTCAGGGCCAGGAGCTTTTCCTGGCTGATTTTCAAAAGACCCTGCGCGGAAACGGCAGCCAGATTGATTTGAGCGACCTGCGGTTTGTCTTCGCCCTGCACCTTGGGAATAAAAGCGGGCAAGCCCTGGTTAATATCAAAATCACTGGCGGCAATCACCTGATGACGTTCAATCAAATCGTTTGCCAGAAGTCCGGAGGCGATTGTTTCTGCACCCGATCTGGATATTTGTCCTGAAATAAGATACTGGCGCGATGTGTAAACATTGATTTTCCCGGGACGGGCCGCGCCGCCGAGCAAAAGCTCAATCGCTTCGCGCGCCGTTTTACCGACGTTGTCGGTGACGCCCGGACGGAAGCCGACTTCGATGAGCCAGTCAAAATTTTTAGCCAGCGGGCGGTTGATGGAAAATTCCTGGATGACCGGGTCGGAAAGCGGCCCTGAAGCGGCGTCCCGCAGTTCGGCAGCGCTCAACTGACCGTCAATCGTATAAACTTCGATCGTGGCAACGTTTGACACGTTAAGCGCCAGCGTATCGATAATACGCTTTTTTGTCTTTTCGCCAAGCGCGTCCCGTATGCCGGTCTTAAACCCAACTTCAATTCTGTTCGCCATGATTTATCCTGATATTTTTAACATTTTTGATCCGTCTTCCACAAGGCAGACGGTGCGTTTATACCGAAAAGGTTCCAATAAAGCAACTTACAAAAATGAATCGCTGATGGAACATAAATATCATGCCGCATGACATAAAAAGTTCTGGCAATATATTCCGAAAAGCATTAAATTGCCAACAAAATGAATCCTTTCAAAATCTTCGTCCGGACAGCGGCCGGTAAATATTTTCCTGTAGGCCATCCGGCAAACCAGCGACATGAAGTAAAAAAACCATGCAAATAAAACGCAGGCGTCAAAATCATATAAAGCCATCCCTTATTATTTATGCTGTGTCCTGGTTTCTTTTGTTGAGTTCTGTTGCCTTTGCGACCGGACCTTTGAAAGACCGGGATCGGGAAGATTCTCTCCTGGGGTTTATTACCGGTTCTTATGAAGTGATCGGAAAACGTCCCGATGGTGGCGGCACATATCAAGGCACGATGACCCTGGTGCGTAAAGGACGTGAGCTTGTCATTACCCGCACAATCGAGGGCAGGAAGATTACGGGAACCGCAAAAATCATAGCGGCTACCTCCGACGAGATTCCGGTTTTGCAGGCTGATTTTACAGAGAGGAATCAAAAGCACCGGATCATTTACATGATAGGCTCAGATCTGGACAATTTCGCACGCCTCACTGGTAAGGTGTTTTTCCCCGACCGGGAAACCAAAATCCCGGGCCTGGAGGCGCTGTTTATTCAGGATGTTTCCGATTAGCAGCCACAACGCCGCAGGTCGATGTTATTGAATAATCGGCTATATTAATCCTCCGGGAATAACGTAAATCACTATTGAGTTCGTAGAAGTAAGCCCGCTGCTGTCGGTTGCCGTTACCGTGATCACATGACGCGTATCCGCAACCGGTGCGGGCAGGTTGGACACATTGATACTTTCCCCGGTACCCAGGTTTCTGACAACTTCAGCGCCCCGGTAAACATAGCGATCTTTCCATGAAAGG
>PHBN01000441.1 GCA_002840635.1 Deltaproteobacteria bacterium HGW-Deltaproteobacteria-1 | reverse complement strand
TTGCGCACTGTCCACGATAATCATGGTTCCGTCATCCAGGTAACCGACACCCTGCCCCTGTTCCTTGCCTTCGCGGATGATTTTGACCAGCATCTGTTCCCCGGGCAGTACCACCGGTTTCATCGCATTGGCCAGTTCATTGACGTTGAGCACCCGGACACCCTGAAGTTCAGCAACTTTGTTCAGGTTATAATCATTGGTCATCAATTTGGCGTTTAATTTCTGGGCGAGGGCCACCAGTTTACCGTCCACGCCTTTTATTTTCGGAAAATCCTGTTCAACAATCTCAATATTGATGGACGAACTTTTTTGCATCCTGTTCAGGACATCCAAACCACGCCTGCCCCGCGAACGCTTCATGGAATCCGAGGAGTCCGCGATGAACTGGAGTTCATTCAGGACAAAGCGCGGCACAATCAGTTCTCCGTCCATGAAACCCGTATCGCAAATATCAGCGATTCTCCCGTCAATAATGACACTGGTGTCCAGCAAGCGGTTATCAACGGCATTCTTGCTTTCAACTGCATGGAAAGTGAACTCCTCCGCTTTTTTCAATCCGAGAACAAGTCCCAGATACCCCAGAATGCCTGTCAGGAGCAGATAGATCCACGGAATAACCTGCTGATCCTGCGTAATCTTGATGACCATATTCAGGCCAAAACCAAGAATTAACGCGATCAGCAAACCGATGACCATACCGATGACGCCGCCCGCGATGACCTTCAGGGATAGTTTACGGATGTCTTTTTCCACCCGGATGACCAGCAGCGCAACAACAAAACCTATAATAAAGCCGACAATTGCCTGCAAATAAGCGTATGAACTGCCTGGTGCCGCCATATAAAAAACGATAAAATAACCGCTTACGGAACAGGCTAAAACTAATAATGCTCTTATGATCAACCGATTCACCTCCTTTCTATAAAATAAAATTAAAATCTATGTATGTATGAGTATAATCCTGCTTTTCAAATACTTTTTTAAAACGGAGGTCTTAATTATCCCCTGGATCAGGAAATCTGATTTATCCTTTTTTCAGTTTTCAAAGAGCATAAATCATCGTAAAAATTAATCAATCACCTTGCGGCAAGCTTTATAGTTTATTAAATGAGCGTTATTTGTCACAGCAAACTACGGAGAATTAACACTCATCCCGCGTGAGCGGGATCAAACTTCATTGTACCGTGAAAATCATCTGCAAATCACGTTCAACCTTGGCTTCCTGTGCGTTCGTGGCGACAGAAATTTCCTTGACCAGCAGATTCTTCGCAGTGTCCATCATCTTCCGCTCTCCGAAGGAAAGATTCTTATCGCTCTTCAAAATGAATAAATCCCTTAAAACACTGGCAATTTCAAA
>PHBN01000095.1 GCA_002840635.1 Deltaproteobacteria bacterium HGW-Deltaproteobacteria-1 | reverse complement strand
CGACTGCATAAGCTGCGTCTCAAGTTTCTTCTTTCCGCTTAAATCGACAATTGAAATAATACTTTCTTTCTTGTCAGGGATCATGGCCGCACTCATCATGAGATCCAGAACATCACCTTTCCGGTTTACGGCGCGAAATTCATAGGATGAGGGTGGTGCCGTTCTGTGACGCTGCCTGCGCATCTTGTGATAGGTTTTCATTTTTCCCAGGTCATCCTGATGAATGAATGTTTCCCAGTTCATCTTTCCTTCCAGTTCCTGTTTTGAATATCCGCAGAGTCTGGCAAAGTTGTTATTGGCCATGAGAATGGTCGAGTCTTCAGCAATCATGATATTGGCGGTGGACGTACTTTCGAAGATGGTTCTATATAGCTCTTCGCTCTCCCTGGTTTTCTGGTAAGCGACGGCATTCCTGATGCTGATGCCGATCTGAGGGGCGATGCCCATCAGAAGATTGATCTCTGTCTGGCCCAGGGGCTTTTTTGTCTGGACATTATCCACCATGAGGATCCCCATGGATTCCCCTTTGTGCACAATAGGAACACAGATGAAAGACTGGGTGCCCATGTCGCGAATGAAATCACGGGTCCTAGGTGACATGTCCTTCTCGATCAGCGATACGTCATTGACCAAAACAGGTTTCTGTTTTCTGAAGGCCTCAACAGCCACGCCTTTTGAATTCGGGTTATCCAGATGAAATATAATCTTTTCCAGGTAGGTCTCATCTTTTGGGTTGTATCCATAACTGACTGAATGAATGAGCAGGGTTTTTTGCTCGTTGGCCAACATGATCATTCCCCGGTCAAAATCCAGCCTTACGATCAGTGATCTCATCATGTGCCTGAGAATCTTGTCAACCTCGGAGCCCATGGATGCCGCCTGTCCGATTTCCTGGATCAGAAGGGCTTCGTTGTACCGGCTGTTGATCTGATCAAGGAGGCGGTCGGCCGCATCCGCCTGTGTGTTGACAGTGGATAACAGTTCCTTTTTTTCCAGATGTTCGGATTGCAGCGTCAACCCTGTCAGGAGAATAACATAGGACAGGACCATAGCATCCCAGTAGGCAGATGGTATGAAATTCAGCGCCAGGATACAAAGGACAAGTCCAACGACAGAGGCGTAATTGCGAATGCGCTTCCACATCAAGGCGGGAGTTTTTTCCCACGAGATGACATAAAGGCAACAGTCACCGCCCTTGTGAACACAAACGGGATGTTCGATGCTGGCTAATTTATTGGTGGAAAGTTTTGCCAAGGCTTCCATTGCACCGATCCGGTAATTACACTGATATGGTTTTTCCTCCACACCCGGCTCTAAAGTGACCTTTGCCTCAATCTTATCGGTCTCGATAGCCCGGGTTTTCAAAGTTGCGGCCCGGCTGAGGCGGCCGTTAATCTTCTCTATAACACCATATGCCGTTGCCGGGTTTATGAATCCCAGTATATACTGTCCGACGGCTCCCGAGGCACGGGAGGTCACCGAAAAACGTCCCACCTTTCTGGATATGTCCGGATCGTTCGTCGCCTTCACAAGCATGTCATGAAAGCGGTCAGACTCTTCCTGGGTCATCCAATGCCCTTCATCATCGAGTTGGAACGTTTCAATGCCTGCGTGTTTTAGCAACGGAGCTACATCAATATCCGGGAAGAACCTTTTCAGATACTCCACATAGCTCTTGATAATCCTGCTGCTGTAATATTTCTTTTCTTCCATCAAGATCCTTTGTATTTTTTCAGAAGAAGCCGGATGATAAATTTGATTCTGAACTTTATGTTGTCCATCATGTATTCACTATATTCCCGGCCATAATGAATGTCCATGATCCAGAGATTATATTTCTTTTGGAAAAAAGGGACTTCCTGTGTTTGAAAATAATCGGATGGATAAACGAGAACGGGTATCTGTTCAACCCGGTAACAGCCGACCACCTGGGAAATGGCCGCGGACAGGATCGGCCAGGGCAAGCCTGCCGCATCGGTCACAAGAATTTTAACACCGTTTAAGAAGTCCGAAAGGCTCAGGCCGACATTCGACTGGTTCACAACCAGAATCGCTTTCACTCTGCCATGATCCCTGAGAGAAAGGCTATGGCAGCTTCTGATAAAGCCCTGGCGCGCATACAACTCCGTCAGCAAGGCTCCTTCATCGTCTTCTTTGTCCAAGCGCAACACATCCAGCAGAAGGCCGTTGGAAGTATTGAGGTAAAAAACGTTCAGTTCTTCCAGGTCCGCGGCTGTGCAGTCTCCAAGCGACCACCCATTCGGAAGGGGTTTGCGGGAGCATGTTGTCGGATAGTTCAGATAAGAAAAAAGATCCATCGAACAGGCACGCGGGTTTTTAAAATGCCTGGCGAAACCGCCAAAAAAATGATCGGGGAAGCTGTTTTCCGGACGGAAATAGAACATGATATAGTCCATCGCGACGGTGGGCAACCGATACAGGCCATTGAAATAATGCATGATACTCTTTAGGACTTGCAGACCCGTCCTCTTTTTGTCAAGCGGCCGGGCGGCAAGGTGGTGGACCATCCAGGCCCGCCCGTAGGACCGGACGATGGAGGCGTGCCCGTAAATCCTGCCGTTTCGCTGATAAGTCAGCTGCGCGGTGATTTCCGGATTATCACGATACAGCCGCTGATAAGTTTTCTTGATATGCTGCCGGTTCGCCTGGACCAAGGAATATTTTTTAGGATAGATAAAACCGCAGTCAAAAAGAAATTCCCACAGTTGATCCGCATCGACCTCATCGGCAACATGGATTTTGGGATCCATAATATTCATTACAATATGACTGAGCCGGTTATATGCGGTGATCTCCATATCCAGAATGACAAAACCATAACAGATACGATTCTTTTTCTCTGTGCGACGGTAGAGAACCTGTGCTTTGCATGATATGGGCAATGCGCCTGAAAAGTTCATCTGCAAATCCCGGATGATCATTCCAGGCATCAGGACATCTTCATCAGCTGAAATCTCAACGGAAAAGCCCGAAGAGGAAAGGTTTTTAATATCGATCTGGATTTTTTTAGAAATCAATGGGTGCTCGAAGGTAATATTTGGTAAAGGACTGACCGGAACACGGGGATTGCGCCATTTTTTCTTTAAAAACCGACTTATCTGGCTGGTCGTCGGAGAGAACACTATCTCGCGAACATCCTGGTCTGATGTCTGCCTGAGGCACCGGCAGGAGGTTGAAAATACCATATGACCGTCCCGATAAAGATTGAGTGTGGATGACCTGTCGGCATTAAACCAGAGGAAGGAACTGGCCCCGAATGGACTGACCTTGATGGTGAAGGCCCGAGAACTGAAATCCGTCAACTGCCCCTGGGCCTGAAATCCGTCCTGCACCAGTGTGGCTCTGATCCCATGACAGTTAAAGTGCCTGGCCTGACGCTTACCCAGGATATAAGCCTTATCGGGTATTTTAATCGAAAAATGATCTTCCTGAAAGTCCTTGATTTTAGCAGGCAAGAGAAAGACCGTGAGGCCATCGGTAAGAATAATATCCAGAATTTTCGCGTTTTCCACAAACGGACGGTTTTTCTCCGGCCAATAGCAGGTCATGGATTGGTCGCTGCAGGGGGACGGATGGGCTTCGACAAGTATTTCCTTGTTGTCGCTGTAGTGACGGAGGTGAACTTGAACCATACCATCCATGAAGTGGATGCGGTTCCACAGGTTGGTGAGCTTTTGCTGCTTGATGGTCTTTTTGGCATCGAGGTTTTGAACAAGATCATGATGATGGAAATAGAGCGGCCTGGCCACGACATCAGGATCAGGTTGTTCATTAACCTGTTCTACAATTATAGGACCTCTCTGATTCATGGGTTAGGCTCCTGCTGGAAATTCTGCTGTTCAGATTCCGTATGAAATTCAAAATTGCCAAAGCGGCTTCTTTAGGTTTTTCGAATTGAATAGCATGCCCACTACTCAAGGTGATTAATTGATTCCCAGTATCACCGGAAAAAACGTGATCCAAAAATTGTTTAACTTTGTTGTTGTCCACAATACGGTCCTGTTCCGCCATTATCGCAAGCACAGGAAGGCGGTTTTGGAGCATGGCAAACCAGGACATTTCCTGAATTTCATCCATGATCCTTGTGGATTTTAAGTTCAGAAATATGGTTTTGAGAGCATCTTTCTCGATGAAATCCAGCCATTCATCAACGAATGTAAAATCGGTTGCTTCCATAGGAACGGGAATGCAGGCGTGATCGCGCTCGGGTTTCAGCTTAAACTCGGCAATCATATTCAGTATGATATTCTCAGTGATGCTTAAAACCGAGCGGAAGCGTTCATTCCAAAAAAATCCCGGCGTCATCAGAATGAGGCTGGAAACGGCATCGGGCATTCTGGATGTGGCAACGGCAGCGTACTGCGCACCCTGACACCAGCCGGCAAGATGCACTCTTTTGAAAGATTTTTTCAGAAGTTCAACGTGCTGAATGACATCTCCCCGCCGGTCAGCGGCGATAACGGTCAGTTCCGGCGTCATCGATCTCAACTGAATCGCCAGCGGCGCCTGCCATCCTGAATGACTCATCCCTCCATGCAGAATGAGTAGTGCATCTTCACCTTCCGGAGGGCCCCAGCGCCGGTAATGAATTTTATACCGGTCGGGCATTTCCAGAAAGCAGCTATCCGGCGCGCCGTCAGCCGGTGTCTGAGGCATTCGGCACTTCATGCCAAATCCGGCATTCCAGTTTTCCACCGGGATAATCTGAAGCCCGTGGACGGTTTTCAGGTAGTAGGGCAAACGCAAATCCAAATGCCCGCCGCGCCCGAACTTCAGTGTCGGTTGAACCGGCTCCCGCTGAACCAGATAATCGCCAAAAGCCCCTTCATGGGCCACAAGGTTTTCTCCCGCCGCAGCAGAAGCTACAAGCGCAGCCCTCGTCAGCAAAGACGTTTCACCGACATGACACCCAACAATAATCGGCCATCCCAGTTTTTTTACCTCGGCGATCATCCCCAACGCACGGACAAGACCGCCCACCCGTGAGATTTTGATATTGGCGATGAATTGACCCGGCACATTTCGAAATGACCGCAGATGATCCAGGGTACACAAACTTTCATCAAGAATCACGGGAAGCCCTGTGACTGTGCTGAAGCGGCTGATGTCTTCAACGTGTCCGGCCTGCACCGGTTCCTCTACGGCAAATATCCGTTCACATCCCAGTGCCTGGGTAAAAGCGATGGCTTCGTCACAATGCTTCTTCCATAGATTGTTGGCGTCCAGACGGATGCGGAGAGCGGGGGCGTGATGTTGAATGGACAAAGCCTCCAGAAGATCGATTTTCTGCGTATCTTTTTCCAGATTGCCGCCCAGCTTGATTTTGAAATCCGCGATTCCGCGAGTCAGATATTGATCGGCCCAAGTGGCATATTGCCATGACTTGCTGTCCCCCAGAACGGCTGTGTACCGGCCAAAACGCATGGCGTCGGTAACCCCCAGCAGCCCCTCCACCGAACATCCCTTTTCCCTGGCCAGAAGGTCAAGCACAGCCATTTCGACGGCGCACCATGCCGAGGGATATTGATCAATGATTTTTTCGTGAAAGGATACCCATTGCTTGACATCATCGAGAGTTGAAAAATCAGCCCCACCTGCGGAAAATTTTTCTTTGACCCATTTGAGGCTGGATGCGAGATCGTCACCAGCCACATAGTCTCTTGGACAACCTTCACCATATCCCGAATGTTCGTGCCTTTGTGCCTGGACCCAGATGCTTTCTCCTTCACTCCTGGTCGCGGCGGCATGCCGGATGGTGGTTTTCAAAGTCAACCGCAGTGGCTCTGCCTTGATCTGGATGATCTGCTTCGTCAAACCTTTTTACCCTCAATTTCGACAATATAGCGTAAAATCTATAATAGGAGTAGGCTTGAATGTCAATGAAAGATTCATCAGACGTAGGGTTAACATTATAAAATACTGATAAGTACTTACGATTGCCCACTGCCTTGCTCCTGTCTCAAAACAAACGATATTGACATTCCGGGATAGATGCTTTAAATAAGCTCGCAAATGCCTAATCCTGGTTTTGTCAAGGAGCGGAGGAACCATTTTTTTGGGGCGGATCGCCTTTTGGCGTAAGGCAACCTCTTCGGCCCGAGCCCTTCAGCTAACTTCGCAGGTATCGATGAGGAGACCCAACCGAATTGATTCGGGAGGATCATCCTCCTGAATTTATGCTTCGGAGGTTTATGATGACTGCCTTATCAAACGGCGAAAGTGATCCCGCCTCACCATCAGATGAAACATCGTCACCGCACCGGTCTCATAAAAAGCTGCTTTTGCTTGCTTTTGGATCCATAGGCGTCGTCTTTGGTGACATCGGTACCAGCCCCCTTTATACCATCAAGGAATGCTTTCACGGGAAGCATGCCATTCATCCTGATCCCGCCAATATTTTTGGGGTCTTGTCCCTGATCTTCTGGTCTATGCTGATTGTTGTCAGCATCAAGTACATCATCTTCATCCTGCGTGCAAACAACCGTGGCGAAGGCGGAATCTTCGCTCTCTTGAGCCTCCTGACTTCTTCCGAAAGACAAATCTCTGCACCGCTTAAGGCATCTCTGATCTTTGCCGGCATTCTGGGCGCAGGCCTTCTTTACGGCGACGGAGTCATCACACCGGCCATATCTGTTCTTTCAGCAATTGAAGGGTTGGAAGTGGCCACCAGAGCCGCATCACCTTTTGTAATGCCTATGACTTGCGTGATCCTTGTGCTGCTCTTCCTGATGCAACATCGAGGGACAAAGAATATCGGCAGATTATTCGGTCCCATCATGGTGATCTGGTTCGTATCCATCGCCAGTTTCGGTCTCATACAAATCTTTAGCGAACCGCGGATTCTGCTGGCCATAAACCCATTTTATGCCGTTGATTTTTTTATGCGCAACGGAACACACGGTATTGTCGTTCTCGGTTCCGTTGTGCTGTGTATCACAGGCTGCGAAGCTCTTTATGCCGATCTCGGACATTTCGGGAAAAACGCCATTCGCCTTTCCTGGCTCGCCTTTGTTTGTCCCGCGCTGCTTTGCAATTATTTCGGCCAGGGCGCTTTGCTCATTGCACAGCCGGCTCTTAATGCTAATCCTTTTTATGAACTCATCCCCAGAGTTCTTCTCTATCCCATGGTCGGTCTGGCTACTATTGCAACCGTGATTGCTTCTCAGGCGTTGATTTCCGGTGCTTTTTCTTTAACCCAGCAGGCCGTACAATTGGGCCTGTGCCCGCGGATACGCGTTGTCCATACGTCAAGCGACGTACAGGGACAAATCTATATTCCTGTTGTCAACTATGCCCTCATGATTGCCTGTATAGGCGTTGTCATCGGCTTCAAACAATCAAGCGGATTAGCCGGTGCATACGGCATTGCCGTCACAGGCACCATGATCATAACATCTTTGCTCTATTTTCTGGTGCTGACGCATAACTGGAAGTGGCCACTGGCAAAGGCCGTTCCCCTTGTTGCCCTATTTATTGTTTTTGATGTTGCATTTATTACCGGCAATCTCTTCAAAATAGCTGATGGCGGGTGGTTTCCTCTCTTTGTCGCGGCAGTCGTGGCAATTGCCATGACGACATGGAGAAAAGGCCGGGCGGACCTCTCTCGCAAATTAGCAGATGTGAGCATACCCATCGATCTTTTTCTTGCCGGAGTATCAAAGCGCAACATGCCAAGAGTGCCCGGAACGGCAGTGTTTATGACGCTGTCTCCGGAAGGGACTCCTAAAACACTCCTGCATCATATTAAACACAATCATATGCTGCATGAGAAAGTTGTGCTTCTTTCGATTCATTCAATAGATTCACCTGTTGTTCCGATGGAAGAGCGGATTAAACTGGATGACCTGGGGCAGGGATTCTATCGTGTCATTGCGACATACGGTTATATGCAGACGCCGAATGTTCCTCAGATTATGCAGGATGTCACTCAATACGGACTTATTACAGAACCGATGACAACAACTTTCTATCTCGGCAGAGAAACACTTCTTACCGGAGGAGAGTCAAAGATGATGCGCTGGAGAAAGGCGGTCTTTGCGTTTATGTCAAGAAACGCGGGGAATCCTACCGCTTATTTTGGCATCCCTGCCAACCGGGTGGTTGAACTTGGCGCTCAAATAGAACTGTAGGGCTATTCGGGTGTTTGATTTATCGATTAGACCCCGATAGCCTTTGTGCTTGCTTCATATGGTCCATGAAAGCGCCGGGAACCGGATTGCTGTCCAGGATCATCCCCTTGCGGCTAAACAGACTAGGCTATCCTGGATCTTTATTTTGATAATGCCCTGGCCTGTTCCTGCAGGAGGATATCCTCCTTTGTATCAGCTTCGATCGTGATGCCATGAGGTTTAGGAAACCCTTGCGGGTCCACATGGACAAACGTCAGAAAACCATCAACGATGTGCTCCTCATTCTCGCTTTTTACTGCTTTCACGTAGGCAATCAGACGGGTCTGACCACTCAGGACCATTTTGCTTTCATACCGGACAACAGTACCCAAAGGCACACGTGTTTTGAAATGCATACCGTGGATATTGACACAGACAGTGCTTTCGGGTGAGGTGGTATTTGCAGCAGCAATGAAACCTGATTCAACGAACCATTTTGCACCCTGACCCGCAAACAGCGTTCCGTGATGGTTTAAGTCAGCCCCCATGACCACATGATGAGTTTCGTATTTTTTTATAGCCATTTTCACAATTATGCCCTCCATGAAGAATAATTATTTAACCTCCTAGCAGCAAGCTGTCGTGGTATGACATGAATGTTATCATGTCACAGCAAGCAACGGATAATTAACGCTCGTCCCGCATGAGCGGGATTAAATGTTGACACGTTCCACATCACCGGTGATGCAGCCCACAGCCATAATAGACTTACAATGCGGCATCGGCAATCCTTTAAGCGTTGTAGCGATGAATTCCGATATAATACCGCACTGCCTGATCGTGTCCAGATAAGCATATCTCGTCACCGCTGATCCTTTTGTTGTTATAACGCCGGACTGGATCACTTCGACTCCATTTGCTCTCATCTCTTCAATCTTTTTATCGTAACCTGATATCATAAAACCCAGATGATGTATTCCACCACCGCATTTTCCGATCATGTCCGAATAAACGTTTTCCTCCGCGCTCTTGACCTGTATAAGCTCGATCTCCACATCACCTTGAAAGGCAATTACAATATCCAAATCTGGTTTAATGGGCTTGCCCCGATAAACGGCTTCGTGTTTTACCGTACTTGAACGATACCAGCGCCCGATACTCAGGAGTTTTGTATAATAAGCAACCGCTTCCGTTATGTCTTTTACAAGAATCCCAATCTGTTTAATGTTGGGAAGTTTCATGCAGCTGATACTGCGGACGTCCTGTTGCTTCATGAATGCCTCCTTTCCCGCTAAAACGTAAAAGCGATTTTCATTGCCCGGTTGGCTTCTTTATTAAGATGAATATCAATCATTTCCCTGTATTTTTCCAGTGGCAGCTTGTGAGTGAGCATGTCATCCACCTTAACTTTTCCGGTGGAAATCATTTCCAGCGAGATTTCAAACGTATGTTTTCTGACGCCTGCGATGTTATTATAGCGATAGCCATAGCAGCCTTTGACGGTCTGCAGCTTGAGCCACAACGGGGTGAGATCCAGCCTTACCTCTTTTCCAATGCCGATAATGGAAAGTACTCCGCCGGTTGCAGTAACCCTGAGAGCCATATTCAGAGTTTCGGCGCTGCCGACCGTATCAAAGACTTTGTCATAGCCGCCC